>CAZDCZ010000094.1:0-10806 GCA_964504155.1 uncultured Bacteroidales bacterium
CCTAAAGACACTATTATTGTTGAAGATAGAGCCTATTTTGATTTTCTTTTAATGCTCAACAGAATAAAAGCAAAAAATGTATTTGTTACAAGAATTAAAACGAACACTTTGTATGAAACAATTGAAGAATTAGAATTACCGGATAATTATTGACCAAAACATTTTTGGGAACCAGTGAAAATGCAGTAAAATCGCAAATTTATGTAGCACTAATAAATTACCTGCTTTTAGAACTTGTAAAACGAACTATTTCTAAAACATCAGTTGCTTTTTTAAATTTATCAGAAAAAATCAGATTCTTATTGTATCACTATCTATCATTAGATTATGTATGTAATGAAGTTAGGGAAGGTGTTCGCAGAGTTACTATCGCAACACAAAAAGAAATAGTCTTTTAGCAGAACTTATTTTCTGGATAATCAATATTTTACAACGTAAACACTGGGATAGAATAATGTTTTATTTAATTTCTCAAAAACTTTCGGATGCTAATGGTTTTATCAATGATATTGTTAATTAATTTTGTTATTTAAAAGTTTTACACTTCCGAAGTTTTTAATCCTCCCAATTTTGCCCTCTCTAAACAAATTTGTTTTAGTTTTTCATAGTTAGCTTATCTACTAAACTGATAAGTATTGCTAATGTGCACAATTTGTAACAGCGGTTCAGAAAAAAATGTGGGGTGCATTAGTATTTTTACAATTTTTGTTATCTTTAACTTTAGGTAACGGGGGATACTGAAACGCGGCGAAAATCAGCACAGCTTCAAACCCAAGTACCGGTAACGTTACAAATATATTTACTAAATTTTTTAAGTGTATTTATCGCTTATTTTGTTTTTTTTAAAAAATTATAGACGAATAATTAATTATTGTATAATAATTATTTTGTTATTATATTTACTAAAATTTACTTTTAATCTATGAATATTAACTATTAGTTATTTATCTTCTTTTATTAAAAAAAATATATGAGTTTAAAAAGAATTATGTTTGTTTTGGTTATAGCTTTTAGCATAGTAATTGTTAATAGCTGTAAGTCAGATAATTCTCAAGAAAAGCACAAAGATAATCTTGTCGGATTTCAAACAACAGAAAACCTAAATGATATAGATATTCGCGACGAACAGGAAATATATTATCGTTTTCCATCTGCTAGAGAAATGTTTTTGTACATTAACGACGAAGATTTTACTTACAGAACAGATTTAGTTAATCTACCAAATAATGTTGATAATTATTTAGATTCAAAATCAAAAACTTTAAATCTAGGAGTTTATCTTGCCGATTTATCATATATGACATTATTCGGAAAAACCGGGAACCTAAAAAAGTATATGAATGCAATAGCGGTTTTAAGTGAAGATCTTAGACTTGAAATTCCATACGAAAAGGATATTTTTATTCGTATAAATAAAAATATTAATAATAACGACTCTATTATAAATATTGCAGATGAATATTATTCTAAAGTTATAGATTATTTAATGAAGAATAATAAAGAAAAAACTTTAGCTGTAATTTCAATCGGAGGTTATATTGAAGGACTGTACATTGCAATAAATTTAACCGATGAATTTTCAAAAAACAGCCCGGTAATTCAACGTATTGCAGAACAAAAACTCTCATTTGAAAACTTAAAGATGTTTACTTATAAATTTAGGAATGATAGAAATGCATCTCAATCAATAATATACCTAAATAAGATAATGTCGGTTTTTAATGAATTTAAAATAGAAAAACAAGCTACTAAAATAAAACAATATAAAACTAATAGCTTTGTAATTGAAGGTGGTAATTCTATTATTGTTACCAAGGAACAATATATGAAATTAAAAAATGTTGTTACTGAAATAAGGATGCAAATTATAGAAAACTATTAATATAAAAAAAATGAATTTTCTGCATAAATTATTATTACTATTTTTATTGTCACTGTTTGCTTTTCAGACAAATGGACAAGTTTGCTCCAATTATCATATCGATAATTGTGGGTGGGCTGACAAATCGTTTTTTTATAGCAGACAATCGAGAAGTGCTTTGTTTTCGCATGGAATAACATCGAAATTCGTTATTATCGTCTATGCTAACGAAGAGTATTTTGTTTCTATTGCCGGACATAAAAAACTAGGCGATATTAAAATAAGAGTATATGAAGATGACAACAAAAAAACAGAATTATACGATAATTCAAAATATAATTATGAAAAATATTTTTATTTTCAAAATAAAAATACACGTAAATTAGTTATAGAGGTAACATCAGAAAAAAAAGCAAATATCAAAAATCCAAATGAAAAATATTGTCTCGGGGTTTTAATAGAATTTAGACACATGAAAAGTGCTAATAAAAATAATAGTTCAAAAGATATCGGATTTTAATATCATCACTATTAAAATTTATAATTAATGCTACAGTAATATTTTTATTGTGGCATTTTTGTTTGTTTTTTTTTAATAAAAATCAATTATTTGTAATAAATTGTAAAATATTGTGTCAAAAACCAAAGAAATTGAAAACCCTGAATATGCAGGCTATAAATAATAAAAATCAAGAAAACGAAATAATACAAAAAATAATTGAAGGAAACGAAAATGCCTTTAAATTATTAGTCGACCAATATCAAAATATGGTATTGAATATATGTAATAGTTTTTTGCATAATTACGACGATTCAATGGATGTAGCACAAGAAGTATTTATAAAAGTATATCAGAATATTAATAAATTTCGAAGAGATTCTAGCATTAAAACATGGCTTTATCGCATTGCTGTAAATAAATCGCTAAACTTTATTCGAAATAAAAAGAAAAATACTATCTTCTCCAGCCTCGATATATTATTCGAAACAGAAGATAATAAAAAAAAGAAAAATATTGAAGCAATAGATACTGAAAAAACATCCGACGAAAAGATAATTGATGATGATAATAAATCAATACTATTAAAAGCCATTAATACATTACCTAAAAAGCAAAAATCTGTAATTGTATTAAATAATTACGAGAATTTAGCTTATAAAGAAATAGCAGAAATTATGGAAATAAGTATCTCTGAAGTTGGAGTATTGATTAATCGTGCAAAAAAGAAATTATATAAGAAAATAATTCATCATTTTTAAATAAAATAATTGAATACTGTAATAAAAATATTAATTCGGGGTCATATAGAATAGAAACTTATTAGTTATGAAATGCAAGAAAATAAAAAGCAATTTGTTATTATACATCGATAACGAATTATCGGATAAGAGCATGAAAGAGATTGATTTACATTTTAAACAATGTGAACAATGCAATAAAGAATTTGAAAAAATTAATTCAGTATATAAGCATTTAGGAGAAAAAACTACTATACCAGAAAATCCATTTTTTTATACTCGTTTGCGACAAAAAATGGAAAATAAATTATTGAAATCACATTCTGTAAAAAAACAATTATTAGCTGTTTTACAACCAGTAACATATGTGTTTTTGTTAGGAGTTGGAATATACATTGGAATATTAATTGGCTCGGGAGGAATGAACAATAGCAATATTAGTGCAAGCGAATTACAAAACCCTGAATATATGCAAGAATATTCAAGTAGTTTATATCTCGACGAAATGAAACTCGAAACCATTGAATCTACATTTATTGCAGAAGACAACGAGAACAATGAAAATACAGAAAATAAATAAACTTGATTAATCTATATTGATTAAAAAATCATAATAAGATGAATACAAATGCAAAAAAAAGATTAGTAATATGGGGAATAATATTACTTGTTGTAATAAATATTTCTGCCATAACAACTATGTTTTATAGAACCAGAACTCCTGATATATTTCCTCGTTTTAATAATAGAAATATCAGAGTAAATAGAAATATTCAAAAAAATAGAAACCTAAGAGAAAATAGAACTTCAAGAGATAACTATAGGAGAGAAGGTGCTCATATGTTTTTCGTACGCGAATTAGATTTCTCTGAAATTCAACTTGAAAAATTCAAAAATATAAACAACAAAAATTACGAGGATATCCATATTATTGTTAAGCAACTAAACGCTAAACGCGACGAGATGATTACTGAATTAGAGAATAAAACTCCAAATATGGCAAAGTTAGATTCAATAGCTATTGATGTTGGAAATTTACATACTAAACTTAAAAAAATTACAATAAATCATTATCTCGAGATAAAAAATATATGTAATCCTAAACAACAAGAGAAACTGCACATGATGTACAAACATATGTCATCAACCAACTGTGCAATGCCTGATATAAATAATAATAGAAGAGAAAGAAATAAATATCGTAATCAAAATTCTAAATAAAAAATAACAAAATATTTAAGTAATTCTTTAATGTAAGGATATTAATCCTAATAAGAAAAGTATGTATCTTTTTTCATAATAAACAATAGAAATAATAAATAATAAATAGAAAATAATAGTCACATGAAAAAAACATTTTTAATAGCCGTTATAATTATTTTATCGATAGCTTCATTTGCTCAACGAACGGGACAAAACCGAAGCATGGGAGAACGACCCAAAATTGGTATAGTAACAGGAAAAGTCATCGATTCATCAACAAATGAATTAATGGAATATGCAAATATTGCGCTATACAGTAAAAGAGATTCTTCTCTTATTACAGGAACAATTACCGATAGTAAAGGAAATTTTACTATTAAAGAAGTGCCATTAGGAAGATTCTATTTAACTGCTAATTTTATTGGATATAACAAACAATATGTTAATGATATTAAAATTATGCCAAATGCAAAAACGGCTCAACTGGGAACAATAAAATTAAATACAGCCTCAACCGATATTGATGAAGTAACTGTTACTGCCGAAAAATCGCATATTAATTATAAACTCGACAGAAAAGTTATAAATGTAAGTCAAGATATTAACTCTACAGGAGCAACTGCTGTTGAAGTATTAGAAAATACTCCATCGATTACTGTCGACATTGAAGGTAATGTAGCTTTACGTGGAAGTTCTAATTTTACTGTACTTATCGATGGAAAACCTAGCGTTCTTGATGGGAGCGATGCTTTACAACAAATTCCATCGAGCACAATAGAAAATATAGAAATAATAACTAATCCATCGGCAAAATACGACCCCGATGGTATTGGAGGTATTATTAATGTAATACTTAAGAAAAATACAGGTGGCGGTTTAAATGGACTTGTTAATGCTTCCGGAAGTTCCAATGATTCATATAAAACCGATTTATTATTAAATTATAAATCATCGAAAGTAAATTTGTTTGGAAGTGTAGATTATAATAAGATGAAGCGTAATGGTTCTTTCGATTCGAAAAACGAAAATTATTATACCGATTCTACATTTTTCAGACATTCAAATGGAGATAGAGAAATGTATCGGGACGGACTTGTTTTCAAAACAGGTGGCGATTATTATATTAACGATAATATTACCTTATCGACAGCGTTAAATTACGGAACTTACGAATTTTCACGAGGCGGAAACACCGATATTCAAACATGGTATAATACCGATATAAATAGAGATTATAGTATTAACAACAATAATTCTATCCGTTCGGGTAATTATTATTCTGCAAATATTAATTACGATCAGAAATTCGACGATAATGGTCATAAACTATCTGCTTTAATTTACTATTCGGCCCGTACAGGAGACGATTCCGAAAATCAAGAAACAATTCTAAGTAACAATCAATGGGAAAACCTTGGAAGCGAAAATAAAATTAAATCTAAATCTTCTGATTCTCACGACGATTACAGAATAAAAATCGATTATACAAAACCAGTTATTGGTGGAAAAATAGAAGCAGGTTTACAATCGAGATTACGCTCAAACGATGAAGATTATAAATACTTCGAATTCGACCAATTAAATAACGAATGGAACACGATAGATGCATTTACTAATAATATTCACTTTAAAAGAGATATTCACTCGGCATATTTTACTTTTGCAAATAAGCTAATTGGTATTGATTATCAATTGGGTTTGCGAGGAGAATATACTAACAGAGAGATTAAGAATAACAGAATAGGAGAGTCGTATATAATCGATCGTTTCGATTATTTTCCTACTGTACACTTATCGAAACAATTAAGTAAAACAACTCAGTTACAAACTAGTTACAGTAAAAGAATAAATCGTCCACGTGGCTGGTTTCTTGATCCTGTACCCGGATATATGGACGAGTATAATACTCGACAAGGAAACCCTAGTCTTGAACCTGAATATATAAACTCTTTTGAATTGGGATTTCAACAGAGTATTGGTAAATCGTTTATAAATATTGAAGGATATTACAGAACTACCGAAAATAAAATTACTCGTATTAGAACATTACAAACCGATAATTCATTTTTACATACTTTCGAGAATTTAAATAACGATTATGCATTAGGAATCGAGTTTATGGCAAATTACACACCCGTAAAATGGTTAAATATTAATGCAACAACAAATATTTACAAATACGAAATCGAAAGCGATTTAATAGAAGATGGAGCCGATGTTAGTAGCAAAAATCTCGATTTTAGAGTAAATACTACTTTTAAGTTTGCAAAAAACACACGTATTCAAGTAAATACATTTTACCGTGGACCTACAGTATCGGCTCAAGGCACAAGAGAAGGCTTCTTAGCTACCAGCCTGGCATTACGCCAAGATTTTTTCGACAAAAAAATGACAGCAACATTAAATGTTCGCGATATCTTCGGACAAATGAAACATGAGTCTACATCTGAAGGTGAAGATTTCTATTCTTGGGACAAATTCGCAATGGATACACCAATAGCCAGTCTTTCGTTAAGTTATAAAATAAATAACTATAAAAATCACAGGAAGAAAAGCGAAGGAATGGATCTCGATTTTGAAAGCGATTATTAAAATAGAATAGTGTGCACACAAAAGCCGACAAATATTAAAGATTTGTCGGCTTTTTTTATATATGTTTTTCGAGTACTAACAGAGCTTCATTTTTAATATTCTATGCCAAATACATTATGTTTTTTGTTTAATTTTCTATTAATTTTATCATTATCTTTTTTACCCAAAACAAATTCTTTTACTAAGCTATCGGTAATAAAATCTTCATCATGATGCCCCAAATATATTTCAGCTGTCATGTTTTTCTCGCTTACAACATAATCAATAGACGGTAAAAACGGTTTTATATCTAAGATTGGAGTTTTATCAAAAAGATCAATTCCACTTGGTACGATAAAGGGACATAGTTTACACTTTTTAGGTTGTAATTTGTAGTAAAAAAACAAATTTTATGCGTGATACAATGCTCATATTTACTGCTATTTCGGCTATTATTTTTATACTTTGTTAGCATCTGTGCGAAACTGCATAAGCAAAAACAACTGTTGTCATTTTTTTTATCTGTCTGCTGAATTATTTTTTCTTTTTCCGATTCTTGTTCCAATCCCATTGCCAATAAAAGTAACCATTGAAGCCAGCCAAGTGTATATAGGCATCCTTAAAATACATTGACTAACTGCAATTTCCATTCGGAGAGTTCTGAAAAATCCGTACCTGCTGTTTACAAACGGAGCTAAGCGTGTAGCAAAAATTATCTGTTGCTTGTTCATTGTCTACATACGCAAATGAGGAACCATATGAAACGTTGAAATGCAAGGAAACCCATTTTTGGGGTCTCCAGTAATACCTAAAGAAATATCAGGACTTATCAGGTCGAAATATTCTTTGCCTTTATTGTATATAATTAATGCTATCTCGGTTAGCAATAATACGATGTTGAGAATATGTTGCTCCAGTTGAAAAATGAAAGTAAAGTTTTTGAGATTGCTTCCAGCTTGCATTAAAATGGTTGTACCAACTATGACCAGTTTTAGCCAAATACAATGGAGCTTGTTTTCTCAATAAATCTTCTGCTTTACTGGGATATAAATACATTGTTTCAAAAGCAAAAGCAGGTCGTAATCCTTTTTGTTTTGCCAGCGCAAATCTGAAATTGAAACTTGGGATACCAAATACCAAATTCCATATATCAAGATGCGCTGTACACCAGTCAGTAACTCCATAAGTAGCCCAATCTAATGGCAGGATGCTTATTGATGCTTTATAAACTGCACATTCACCTTTAGCAAAAGTAAATGCTGTAGAAACATCTCGTGATAAAGAAAATTCTCAGTAATCAATCCTCGGGTTTTTGTATGGTGCTGTCGCTTTGTCTTGTCGAAGTACTGTAGACTGTTTGTCTATTACTGTGCTGTACAAATACCAGAAAAATTGCTGTCAAAATAAGAATTGTCAATCGTGTCATTATCATTTGCATTGGTGCTAACTCAAATATTAAAACACTTCTTCAATAATAAAATTATTCCCGTTAAAAACAAATTTATCTCCTTTTTCTAAGTCTTCCATTGCTTTATATATAGGCACTTGAGTAGATATTGCATAAAAATCGTCGTTATTAATTTTTACTTTACCTAAACTAATAGAAATAAACATTTTTTGCTTATTTGTAATTACGACAGAGCCTAATTTTACAGTATTATGAATTTTATGTAATTCGATTCTCTCTAAAATAGAAATCTCTCTTTTAGCTTTTTCGTATTGCTCGCTATGGAAATCTTTCTTTTTCAATAATTGAGCTCGGTACGAGTCATATCTATCCGAGGGTTGTCCATATTCATTTGCACTTTCTTGCATTTCTTCCGAAGCTTCTTTTGCTGTAATAGCAGCGTCTTGTTGTATTTCCAAACACTTATTTAGAAGCTCTTTCTTTAATTCTAAATTATTCATTTTTGTTTGCTTCAATTAATTTAATAATATTTTTTGTCTTAAATATTTCTATAAAAAACATAAATAATAAAATGATTTCATATTTTTGAAATGAAAATATAAAAAAAATAACTATGAATAACAAATTATTTAAAGTATTTATCATTACAGCATTATTTAGTTTTTTAGTAAACTATTCTAATGCTCAAGATAAAAGCGATTGGAAAGGTGGAGTTCCTGAAGGTTGTACATCAATTACTGTTGGGAAAAACGCATCTATTGATGGCTCTGTAATAACTTCTCATACCGACGATAGCCACAGAACACGCTCGTGGATGAATATTATACCTGCAAAAAATCACAATAAAAGTGAGACAGTTTGTATGTATAAGCGTTCTCAGGATAATGAAAAAGCCATGCCGGCTTATAAACACGAAAAAATTGGAGAAATACCACAAGTTGAACATACAAATGGTTTTATTAATACTGCATATCCTTGCATGAACACAAAACAAGTAGGTATTGGAGAATCAACTTTTGGAGGAAGAAATGAATTACAGTCGGATGAAGGCTTGATTGATTGTCAACGTTTATGTAAATTAATGCTCGAGAGAAGTTCTTCGGCTCGCGAAGCAATAAATATAGCCGATGAATTAACAAAAAAATACGGATGGAACGATTTTGGAGAATGCTTAACAATATCTGACACAAAAGAAGTATGGCATTTCGAAATCCTCGGTCCGGGAAAAGGCAAAGTAGGAGCAGTGTGGGTTGCTCAAAGAGTTCCTGACGACCATATTGCAGTAAATGTTAATGCAAGTACAATTAAAGAAATAAATTTAGATGATACGGATTATTTTATGGCTTCAGAAAATATTTTTGAAGTAGCAAAAGAAAATGCTTGGTGGAACGAGAACGAAACATTTCGTTTTTGTTATGCTTATGCACCAGATAGCAGAAAATCTGTTGCTGCTCGAAGAAGAGAATGGAGAGTATTCGATTTGTTAGCTCCATCGCTAAATTTAGACCCTAATAGCGAAAATTATCCTTTCTCGGTTAAACCCGATAAAAAAGTTAGTTTACAAGATTTAGTAAATATTTTTAAAGATTATTATCAGGATACTCCTTACGATATGCGACGAAATATTGTATCGACTAATGCCAAAGGAAAAAAAGTAATATCTCCATTAGCAAATCCGTTTATGCCATACGACCAATTAGAAATAGATAATGTTAGTGGAGGTTGGTATCATGTAGATAAGAAAACAAATAAAATACAATTTTTAGGCGAAAGAACAATTGCTCGTTGGTACACTATGTACGGAACAATTATTCAATCGCGCGATTGGTTACCTAACGAAATTGGTGGAGTTGTTTGGTTGGCGCAAGACAATATTGCTTCGTCGATATATGTACCTGTATATTGCAGTGTTACCGACTTACCCGAATCGTATAAAACTCCCGGACGACCTAATGGTTTTACCCGAAACTCTGCATGGTGGGCTTTTAACAGATTAGGCACATTAACAGCACAACGTTGGGGAGATATGCATAAAGATGTCGATACTGTTTGGAATACTTGGCAAACAGAAATGTTCGAAAATCAGAAAACCGTTGAGCAAGATGCTCTTAAAATGTACAATAAAAATAAACCACAAAAAACAATCAATTATGTCAATGCTTATTCAAACAAATGGGGCGAAAAAGTAGTAAATAAAGCATGGGAGCTTGGCGATTTCTTGTGGACAAAATATGATGAGAAATTTTAAGATTTCTTTATTTTGCTAATAATCGGATGACTATTTGAAAAATTTTAAAAGTCATCCGATTATTAATACAAAAATTAATTATAATTAAATACATATAACCTAAATTGAGCGATTGAGACACTCTCAAAAATAAAAAAAGAGACTTATTTTAAATCAATCTAAATAACGATTGCGTTTTTACCGTAATCTGATAACCAGAAAATACAATCGCTCAATTTAGGTTATATTCATAATAATCCTGTTGAAGAAGGTTTAGTTTACAAACCAGATGATTAT
>CAZDCZ010000095.1:0-10110 GCA_964504155.1 uncultured Bacteroidales bacterium
TGGTCGGACAGCAAAAAAAAGACTCCAAGTAATTGGGGTCTTTTTTTGTATCTAATAACCTAAGTTCGATATAAGATTTGACACACAGAAAGTCAAAAGCGCATTAGATTTGTGCTTGAAATCAAGCAGTACAGTTTCTTAATAACTTTTTTTTTTGAGTTTTTAGTTATTTGTTGTTTTAGTTTTTCTATTTTTTTTTGTTTCATCGGTAGGGAATTCTTCTTCCAATTTTTGCATTTTTAGTTTTTAGTTTTTTCATCTAACTCGCTATTTATCTTTTTAGCCGCTCTTTGGTAATTTCAAAAATGGTAGTTTTATCAGTTTTGAGTTCATTGTTTTCAACTAAAAACTCATCACTAAAAACTAAGGACTTGACGAAGTCATAAGCGGTTTTGTTTTTCTTTGGGTCGATGGGTTCGGGTAGTTGCACGAGAATATATTTGCGGTTGCCACCATCTTCGGCATTGAGTTGCATCACTGCATCACCTGTTGTTCCTGAACCAGCAAAAAAAGTCAAGGATCAGGTCGTTTTGATTTGTTGCTAAAAAAGAGAGAGTTTTAACTAATGATGTCGGTTTGGGATAATCAAAAACTTTTTCGTTATCAAATAATTTTTGTTGACCAACGCCAACAAAAATCATTTTTAGGATTTGCTTCTTGTCTTTTTAGCATATCTTCCTTATAGACATTGCCAGGTCTAAGTATCATACCTTCTAATTCAATTTCATAATCCAATGATGGTGAATATTGAATAGAATCATAATCGAGAGTTTGACTTAATTTATATTTGCTCCTAATATCTTCATACTCATCTGTGTGCTTATATTCTTTATCATTGTGAATATAAGAATTAAAATCAGATTTTTCTGTTATTTGATAAGCAACAATGTAATCATTGTTTTTAGAAACCAAATCGGAAGTTTTTCCTGCTTTTTTGGTTATTCTTGGGAACTCCCCCTACAAAATTCTCTTCCCCAAAAATCTCATCCATTAAAAGCCTAAGTTGTGCCACTTCATTATCATCAATAGAAATAAATATAACACCGTCTTCTTTTAAAAGTTGTTTGGCAATATAAAGACGAGGATACATAAAAGTAAGCCAAGTAGAGTGAGAGTTGCTTTTGCTATCTACAAAACTTAAAATGCGTTTTGCTTTTTCTTCATCAACGCCTGCAAGTTGCCTGAATTCGCTTACGCTAAATTTTCTATCATCCTGATACACAAATCCATCACTTCCTGTATTGTAAGGCGGGTCAATGTATATTGACTCGAGTTCAAATTCAAGCGGGGTTGTGTTAGGTTTCTCAACAAAAAATATTATCTTTAACAATAATAATGGTTTGACAGTGAATTAAGGGGGAAATCCTCGCCAAAATTTAAGCCAAGACCGTTATGGGCAAGTTAAAATCGACATAATTAACAGAAAAGAGAATTGAAAGAATATTTTGAGAAATCTTGAAAATAATTTCGATTAAAAATAAAAAAAAGTGGAGACCAGAACCCACTTAAATAAACGGGGTGAAACCGAAAAACCTTACGAGTAGGGAAATTTAATTTAAAAAGGAGATATTATGAGTACAATTTTAGGAAAAGATGAACAAAAAATTAAAGAAGCTACATTCACAGCTAATTTAATTTTATTTTGGCTTAAAGCAAATTACGTTTTAACTAACAAAAGAGTAACCGGTCATACTCCAAACACTTTTTTGGGGCTAATTCCTTTAGGTAAAGCTCAAATTTCACAACCGTTAAAAACTATTGCTTCGGTAACAAGTTCAACAAAATTTTCGTTTTTTAGACTCATCATAGGAGTTGTGTTCTTAGTAATAGGTTTCTCTGTTATGGGGTCTTCACTTCCTGGTGGGATAATTCTGTTGATTTTGGGAGCTATCAATATTCTTAATTGCTTTACAGCTACATTTGTAATAACTAATAATGCAGGGCAAAGTACGGGTTATGAAATTTCTATTCTCGAAAAATCAAAAGTTATAGCATTTACAAACGAAGTAAATACTGTTATTGCGGATTTATAATTTTCATTTCAAATAAATAATGAAAGGTCTCTTTTATTAAATTGAGACCTTTTTTTATTGTATATTATGTTTTTGAAACATCCTATATAAAGAAAAAAATACGGAATTATAATACAAATCTTAAATAATGCAAATTAGACAAACCAGCTTGCGCCGACATGTTGTCGGTGCTTATTAACGGCAAATATTCTGTGCTAAATACTTGTTGTTATTTTTATTTATGTTTCTTATTTTGTTTATATTTGATTCATGTATGATAAATATAAGATAAGGATAAAGCATACTTTATAACAGTAATAACGGTTGGTTGGGTAGATGTATTTACTCGCCCAAATCATAAAAAACTTATAATTAATTCGTTGCAATATTGTATAAAGAATAAAGGCTTAATTGTTTTTGCCTATTGTTTAATGCCAAGTCATTTACATATGATATGCAAGGCAGAAGGCAAAGTGTCTTTATCGGATGTTTTGCGTGATTTTAAGACATCCTCATCAAAAAATATAATTAGTCAAATACAAGAAGAGCCCGAGAGCAGAAGAGAATTGATGTTAGAATATTTTTCAAAAGCATGTTTGCATCTGAAAAAAAAGCAAAATTATAAAGTTTGGTAAGATAGTAATCAGGCAAAAGAAATATTTAGCACTTCTTTTTTGTATTAGAAATTAGAATATATACATAATAATCCTGTTCAGGATTTAATAGTTGAAAAAGCAGAAGATTATTTATATAGTTCTGCAAGAAATTATGCAGAATTAGATAGTTTCCTCGATGTTTTTGTGTTAGATTATAAACCACTAATTCGAAATGATTGTTTTCGATAAAGGCACGGACAACATGTCCGCGCCAGCAGGTTGTACAAAATGTTAGATAAAACCATAAACTTAATAAACATTCGCTTTATTTGATGAGATGATGCCATATCATTTTTGGTATTTTCCAAGACTGCCACATATCCTTTATCAGCTTTTTTCTTATCGAAACCTGAAATAGACATATCTGTACCATCCGTAAAATGTGCAAACATCTGTTTTCGAAACTGTTGCAAACTAAGTCCTTTACTACCAAAAAATAATTTTAATATAACAACACTACTTATCAGCTCATATAGCTTTATATTTTCAATATATTTTAAAAGAAATGAAAGACATCCACGTGCTGAAATCTTTTCGTCTGTTGCCTTTATTTTGTTTATCTTTGTCTTCATAAAAGAGTATCTTGTTCACTTAATTAGTGATTGATTGTTATTTTGATTTAATACCACTAATATGCTCATTATTATTATTTAAACAGGTTTTCTTTTATGTTTCTTTGAGCTAATTGCTCAATTTAGGTATTAAACAAAAGGTGAAAATTGAGCAAGTTATTGTTTTTACCAAAATACCAAAGAACTTAATAAAAATACCCGTTGCAGGTGGTAAAAGTTATTCACCTGATTTTGCTTATATTTTGAATTTTGAAAATGGAAAAAAGAAATTACATTTTATTGTTGAGACCAAGAATGTAAGTAGCAAAAACAGTTTAAGAGAAGAAGAAAAACAAAAAATAAGACACGCTGAAAATTTTTTTAATGGAGATGTAAAAATTGAATTTAAAACGCAATTTAGTAATAACAAGATTGTAGATTTAATTGGGGAGATTATAAAAAATGAATAGAAAACTTGAAATACAAATACATAATCATAAACATAAAAAAAATGAAAACTATGAAAAATCTGTTATTTATTGCTCTAATAACAATTTCAAGTATTGTTAATGCTCAAAAAGATAAAAAATATAAATCTTTAGAAGAAGCATATAAAAATCCTAAAGAAGTTTATAAGTTAGACTTAGATTGGAAAAAGTTGGGAACAATTAATGATTCTATCAAATATTTAACAAACCTTACTTATTTAAGAATAAGTTCGAATGATTTAACTGAATTTCCTGTATCAATATGCAAGTTAATAAATTTAACTGAGCTTGATATTTCGTGGAATAAGATTGCAAGTTTGCCAGATTGCATTAGCAATTTAACTAAACTAGAAAAATTTAATGCCGGACAAAACAAAATTGAAGTTTTACCGGAAGCAATATGTAAATTAACAATGCTAAAAGAATTTGATATATCTGGTAGTAAATTAAAAGAATTACCAGAATCAATAGGAGATTTGTCGAATTTAGAAAAATTAAAAATTAGCTCAAACGATTTAGAATCAATACCAGAATCATTTACAAAACTAACAAAACTAACTTATATTGATTTTGATTTCGACTTTAATAATTATAAAACTTTTCCCGAGTCTGTTACAAAAATGACAAATTTAACTAACCTAGACGAAGTTAAGGAGAAATATGAGCAATTTATACAAGAGGCAATATATAGAGCAGAAAGAGAAGAAGAGGAGCGAATCTTAAAAGAAAAGATATCACATTTTAAATATGAATTAACTTACGACCCAAATGATTTTAGAGATTCTGATGATGGTTTTGATGAAGAAAAAAATTATGCAAAATTACCTTGGAAGGTTGAAGATATTTATAAATTTTTGAAAACAAAATCTGATTTTATTTATACTGCCGAAAGATATTCGTTAGAAAATGAAAAAGTTACTGATAAAATGGATGTTGGTTATAAAATTGACAAAAAAGAAAATGGCTCAATTGAATCGTTGATGTATAACTATTCTAAAAAAGAATATATTAAAACTGGGGGTATGCTCGCTGGCCTGAAAGATGTGATTGCTATAGATACAATTACGCTACAAATGAAATTTATGCCACTTAGATTTATGACTATTTTTAGAGTCGTTGATGAGCAAGAAACTATAACAATTGGTAAAAAGAAATATGTTTGCACTCCTGTGGAAGGTGCCTTTATGTTTGAAAAAATGAAATATTGGATGGTTACAGACCAACCAGGGCTTATTGTGAAAATTGTTATAGAATCAATGTACAACAGAAAAACTTGGCTTTTAAAAAAGATAAATTAATAAGAAAATATTTAATGATAAATCGCTTTAATAATCTTACATCGAAAGAATGGTTGCCATTTCAGAAATCGTGGTTCAGATACACCGATGACGAAACTTTATATAGAGAAAACATACGATTTTTTATAAAATTTGATGATCCCGAAAAGTCAGCTAATTTGTTTTTTTATGGTGATGATAATCAAATAAAAATTATTAAAAAGCTTCAAAAGGAATTGAAGTTTAAGTTGTTGTTAAGAAGCGATTTAGAGAGAATTGACGATTTGCAATTTGCAATTATTGATTTGCGAACTTTTATTCCAAAGAATTCAGATTTAGATTCGTATTTAAAGAAAAAGAAAGAAATTCTCGATATATCATATTTTATAAAAGACAAATTGCAATATCGTAGATTCTTATCGGTATTCTCGTATAATTTGTATAACAGCGATAATTATTATCCTATAGCATGGGATTTGGCAAAAACACTTAGCTCTACTTATAGTTTAAAAGACGAGAAAATTGCTTGTTTAAGTACCGATAATGGGAAAAATAATTCTGATTATTTTAGTACTAGCGAAAATACTTTTTACTCCTTATATCTAAGGAGCGACGAAAAAAGTAATAACGAACGAAATTATATCGATTTTCCTTTATTTAGTAATAATAAGCAGAAAAAAAAGCAAAATTTGTTTAAAGAGAATTTCCAATCGTGGTTTATTTTAAAGCCTAAACCTCGTAAGAAAAACGAAGTATTGCATCCTGCAAAATATCCCGAAGAGCTAACTCGAATGTTTATAAAAACATTTACAAAAGTGAACGACAATGTTTTCGATCCTATGAGTGGAACAGGAAGCACCCAGTTGTCGGCCTTGCAGCAAAACAGAAATGCTTATGGTACTGAGTTAAGCGAATTTTTTGCCGATATTTCCAATCAACGATGCTCTGAATATATCGAGAATAACTCATCGAAATTAGAATATAAAATACTGAATAAAGATGCCCGGAATATTACAAAAAAGGATTTTCCGAAAATAGATTATATAATTACCTCGCCACCATATTGGGATATGCTTAATATGAAAGGTGCCGAAAATCAGGCTAAAAGAATAAAAAAGGGATTGCAAACAAATTACTCCGACAACAACGATGATTTGGGAAATGTTGCCGATTATAAGGAATTTTTAAACGAGCTTACCAATATTTATTACAATCTTATCGATTTAATGAAATCGGGGAGTTATATAACAATAGTAGTAAAGAATATTAAGAAAAAAGGCTCGAATTATCCTTTTGCATGGGATTTAACTCAGAAACTACAAAAAAAGCTAATTCTATTACCCGAGGTATTTTGGTTGCAAGACGATATCTCTATTGCTCCTTACGGATATTTTAATACTTATGTAAGTAATACTTTTCATCAGTATTGTCTTACTTTTCAGAAACCGTAAACTATACTCTCGGGGAGATTTTAAATTATTAGGTAAATATATATATGTTGTATGCAAGGCTAACCCGAGTTAAATGAAATAAACTGATTAGAAAATTGAAAAAATGAATAGATAAAATATTAGTACTGATTGAAACTTATTGCAAGAAAAAAATAGTTTTTGCCGATACGCTTTTGCCCTTCGGGATAGTTGATGAAGCCTACGCACATTATACACATGCCGAAGAAAAATCGGCAAGAGTGCAATTTTACCTGCCCACAAAAAAAACTACCGATTATGTCTAAACACGGAACAATACGAAGATATACTCTTGAAATTGAAAAAATAAGAAGAGGACAATACCCTTCTTTTCAGGAAATTAAAGATTATTTGTTTAATCATGGTTTTGAAATTGGAGACAGAACAATACAACGAGATATTGAACAAATCAGATTTGAATTTGGCATTGAAATTAAATACAGCAGAGACAAAAATGGATATTTTATCGACTATGAGAATAGCATAAATATTGAATCGTTTTTTAGATTTTTAGAAATAGTAAATACGGCAGAATTATTAACCGAAAGCTTAATTGAAAGTAAAGACGCTCTTAAACATATCTCATTTGATACAGGTGGCGGATTAAAAGGAATTGAAAACCTAAAGCCATTATTAAAAGCGATAAAAGACAGTAGAAAAATCACTTTCAATCATTTTAATTTTCATACTAATAAGACTCGCAAATATTCACTAAAACCGTATTTATTGAAAGAATATCAAAACAGGTGGTATGTTGTAGGCTTAATAGGAAATTTACGAGAATTCCGAACATTTGGTATAGATAGAATTGAAGATTTAGAAGTAAAAACAGAAACGTTTAAAGTCGATAATAAACTTAATCCGATTGAAATGTTTGAAAAAACAATTGGTTTAGTTTATTCGCTAAATACTTCACAAAATGTAATTCTTTCATTTACACCAACACAAGGAAAATACATTAAAACTTTGCCTTTACATACATCTCAGAAAGTATTAATTGATAACGACATTGAGTTTCGTATTTCCATTACTGTTATTCCAAATTATGAACTAACTCAATTAATTCTAAAACATGGAGACACTGTAAAAGTTATTGAGCCTGAGTGGTTAGTGAATGAAATTAAGGAGAATTTAAAAAGAGCAATTCAAAAATATGAGTAGAACGTC
Source organism: uncultured Bacteroidales bacterium (assembly GCA_964504155.1). Classification (GTDB taxonomy): domain Bacteria; phylum Bacteroidota; class Bacteroidia; order Bacteroidales; family UBA12077; genus CAZDCZ01. The sequence continues at coordinate 7,621 of CAZDCZ010000095.1, forward strand.
AAGTTTTGGCGTTAACTTATTATAAATTTGTACGTTTTAATATATAGCTAAATGTATTATAAAAATGACTCAAGAAAATTAACACAATAAGTATTGACTCAAATAGAAAATAATTATTATGGAAGAAAAAAATTATGATTTAGGACTTTCTTTGAAAGTCTACGATTATTATATAAATAGTGAAATAGGTCATGCTAAATTGTGTAAGAAGTGCAAAAATCTATCTGAAACAAAAGGACATTCATCAATTAATGGTCCAATTCCAATATTTCATATTGGTAAAGAATATCAAAAAAGTAAAATCAAACTTTTGTTTTTAGGAAGTGTAGCTTATGGTTGGGATGAAGTATTAAATAACAGATTTTTTAAAGCCGATAAACAGACTCGACTAAAAAATAAATCCGAAATAATTGATATAGTTGAGAAAGGTATTGAAAAATTGTTTTTTGCTGATAAAAAAAGGATGCCCTATTTTACATACATGCGAGAAAGTAGTAATTTCATTTTTGACAATGACGGATATTCTAAAATTGCAATTAGTAATTTGCTAAAGTGTAATTCTGGTGCAGTTAGAAATCACTACCCACAAAAAGTATTTGATTATTGTATTAAGTCTGATTTTACAGGAAATTTGATATCTGATCTTGAGCTACTAACTCCAACACATATTGTATTATCATCATCTGATTATCGAAAATATGGACGGTATATTAAAATTATTAAAGGAATGGGTATAAAAACAATAATGTTGCCTCATCCATCATCTTCAGTAAAGGGAAATTCATTGCAAAATTGGAAACAAAAAATTAAGGATTTTATTGGACAAAACACCTTCACAGCAATAGACTTTGAAACAGCAACACAAAACAGAAATTCAGCCTGTGCAGTTGGTATTGTAACTGTCGAAAACGGAATAATAACAGATGAATATTATACTCTTATCAAACCGCCAAACAACGAATATCATAAGCGTTGTATTCAAGTTCATGGAATTACAGAAATAGACACCGAGAATGCACTAACTTTTGATAAAATTTATCCTGAAATAAAGAAACGATTGCAAGGAAGAATTGTAGTTGCTCATAACGAATCATTTGACAGAATTGTTTTGCAGAAAACTATGGCGGAAAATGGTCTTGATTATTCCAAACTGAATATTTCAGACAGGTGGGAATGTACAATGAAATTATGCAGAGCAAATAAAAAATACCCATCTAGTAAACTTAATGAATGTTGTGTAGTAGATAATATTGAATTAAATCATCACGAAGCACTTTCTGATGCTCGTGCTTGTGCAGAGCTTTATTTAAGAAGATAATTTTACGTCGACATATTTTGACGGAGTACAACTTTACTTTTGTATCGTAATGAAAATAACACATTATGATTGTAAGCATTAAAAAAATACGTGAGTTTCAATCTTTATTTTACGACCCGAAATAGGGTTAGTTATATTAAAGAAAAACAAAATATGTCCTATAAAACTATTTAATAAGTTCTGGTTTGTTCAAAGCCTAGATTTATATAATTCTAATATTTGTTCTTTGGAAGGAATAGAAATATTCCCGAATCTAAAAAAGCTGAATATCGAAGCAAACAGGATTGTAAATCTTATACCCCTAAATCGCTTACGAAAACTCAAAGAACTAAATCTTTGCAATAATAATATTAAGGATATTAGCACATTAGTTTATTGTAAAAATCTAAAAAGACTGAATATCGAAGGAAACAAAATTGTAGATCTTTCGCCCCTTACAAAATTGAGAAACCTTGAAAAGTTAAATATTTATGGTAATGATTTTAGGCAGATTACTGAATTATCTGAGTGCAAGAAACTAAAAGAATTATACATCTATCATCCACAAATTATGGATTATAAACAGTTAAGTAATATCCCTAATCTAAAAACACTTTATATAAATCAATTTGAGACAAATAGAGATGATATAGAAGAATTACAAAATTATTTGCCTAATTGTAAAATAGAAACAATACTGGGTTATGTATTTTAAAAACGAATCAAACAGACAAATGAGTAAGCCTAGAACAGTAATAGCGAGTATTGGAAGTCATGGAGAAAAGATTGTAAACGGATTGAATGAACAGGGCTTACTTGAAGCAGATTTTATGACTCACAATGAATTGATTAAAGACAGTTCAAAAAATATATTTATACTCTTTATAGTTTATTGCCCAAAAGATAACTGTATAGATAAGGTTGATGAACTTGCCGGATTATATACTAATAAAACGGTGATTGAGATTATTATAACGGATAAAATAGAAAGACAAAATCCACATTACATAATAAGCAATTTATCTGTTGATGGTGTTGTAGAAGAGATTTCAACTTTAATAAAAGCATTTACTGATTTAGGTAAGTTTCCATCACAAAGTTGTATTGACATGGCAGACATTGTTGATTCTTTAAAAAATGCAGGCAAGTTACAAATGAAGGAATTTACATTTGAAGGAAGTGGAGATTATAAT
>CAZDCZ010000096.1:0-9992 GCA_964504155.1 uncultured Bacteroidales bacterium
ACAAATGATAAATTTATTCGATAAAAAGAAATTAAAGTAATTTTATATATTAGTTAGGTATAATTTAATGTGAGAGATATTTTTTACTAATTTTATATACAAAATACCATTATTTATGAAGAAGATCTTAATATTTTTTAATTCACTAATTTTTATTTTACTTCTTTTCATTTCGTGTAGTGATTTAGATGATTCTACAATGCTAGTTTTCGACCAAAATAAATTTGATAAAAATCGAGAATTATGGACAAAGAATGAAATTTTAAATTATACATTTTCTCAGCAATACTCGTCACTCTCTATAGGTAGTCAACCAATATTAACTATTATAGTAAGAAACAGAGAACTAGACACAATATTTGTTCAATCAGAATATGATACTGATATAAACATAGAATATCTGAGATATTATGAAGCTATTGAGGATGCTTATGATTTTATCGAATACATTGTTAATGATTGTGAAGAACAGATTAATTCAGATCAAAGTAATATGGATGGAGCAAAAATTGACGTAGAATATGATGACTCTTTTTATTATCCTACTAAAATAAACTGTATTGGTTTTTATCCAAATGGTGTAGTTGGTGGGTTAAATATACGTATTATATTTAGTGATTTTGAAGTAATTCAATAACAAAATTTCTAATTGTGAAATATAAACTACACATAACATCGGGTCTTAAAGCATGCGGGTTTTAGTGGAGGTTTGACAATTATTGTTATATTTAGCTTTAGTTAGCGGGGGATAATGAAACAAGGCGAAAATCCCGCACAGCTTCAAACCCGCGGACCATTGGCGGTAATGCAACGAAACACTACAAAACGATGAACAAAGAAGAAATAATAGATTTTGCTAAAAATAGTGTTGAAGGATTGTTTAACAATACACTTGATATTAAAACCTATGGCTATTTATAAACAGACATTGAAATAAAAGACAATTATCAATATGAAATAAAGGGTAATAATTTCACTTGGAAACAGATTACTGACATAATTGAAAGAAATGATTGGTTTAATTGTTATGTACAGTTAAAATTAGATTTCAATGGGAATATTGTCATGAAAGAATCTAATAGAATAATTACCGAGAAAAATAAAAAAATTGATTTGTTCATTGACTTATGGTTTAAAACAGACCGAATCGAATATACTTACCGTTTACTTGATAAAAAATACAAAATAATTAAGGACTATGTAGAACAAATTGAAAATACAAATATCTCACAGGGTGTATATTCAATTTTAAATGACAATGTCAATTTTAATAATAAAAATTTTCTTCAATTTGCAACTGGTATAACTTGTAAACCAAGAAATCATAATGTTTGGATTAATGATTTTAAAATAGTAGATGATATTGCGAGAATCTCCCAGGATTTGGAGTATTTAATTGGAGAAATAACTCAATTGAAAAACTATATTGGAAATTATATTTCAAATCCACAAAGAATTGACGGTAAGACATATTACAATTATAAAATGACATTTATTGATAAAAGATATTTTTACTTGCTTGGTGTGATGTTTGAGATTTTATACAATTTCTGGGATAAAATAGGTGATTTACTTGCAATATATTTTACTCCAAATCTACCAGATCTTCAGATATATTTTCCAAAAGTGATTGATAATATACAAAATCCATATATTCAATCTCAAAATTATATATGGTTGAAAAACTTTAAAGAAAATGAATATCTCTTTTTAAACAATAAGCGAAAACAAGTCGTTCATTACATAAATATAGAAAGTAAATTTTATGAGACTTATAGGTCAAAATTTGATAATAAAGCCGAACTTTTACAACTTCAAGAAGAAAAAAATGGTTTAACAGATATTTTAAAAAATCAATTCAATTTGACTATAAGTGGATTTGAGAAAGCATTTTTATTAATTGATGAAATTAATTAAATATGCAATACCGCCAATATCGTATATAGTCAATACTGAAAAATAAAAAACCATTATCATGGAAATAATACTAATAATCTCAATTTTGTTTCAATTAATATATATAGTTATTTATAAATTAACAAAATAATTATTTTAAATGTCCAATTAAATTATTTATTGTACCAACTTCGATATATGAAGCTCCGAAACTTCGTCCAAAGTTCCCTGCAATAACAACAATAGTGTCATTTTCTTTGAAAGTATTTTTGTCGAGAAGTTTGGTTAGTGCTTCCCGCAGAAATTCATGAGAAGTATCTTTTGGTTTCATATAATTTGCAAATACTCCATACGAAAGAGCCATTTCCAACACAGTACGTTTTGAGTAGCATTGAGCATAAATAGATCGTAAGCCTCTATATGCCGAAAGACTTCTAATTGTACGTCCCGACATTGAATCGGCAATTATGGCTTTTGCATCGAGATGTATTGACGCTTCAACAGCTGCTTTGCTTAAATATGCCGATGCTTTAGTATTAAGTATCAAATCGGGGATATTGTTAAAATGGTCTTTAGAACTTTCTACTTCTAAAGCAATTTTTGTCATTGTACGTACCGATTCTACAGGATATTTCCCCATTGCTGTTTCGCCGCTAAGCATAATGGCATCGGCTTGGCTATATATTGCACTTGCCACATCGTTAACTTCTGCTCTTGTAGGGCGTGGATTTTCAATCATAGAATGAAGCATTTGAGTAGCAATAATAACCGGCTTGCGATTGTTTATACATTTTTTTATTAACATTCGTTGAACTCCGGGAATCTTTTCATACGGAATTTCTATAGCCAAATCACCACGAGCTACCATAATACCGTAAACATTCTCTAAAATTTCATCTATATTATCAACTCCTTGTTGGTTTTCAATTTTTGCAATGATTTTTATTTTACTATTGCTTTTATCTAGTATCTCTTGAATATCTTTTACATCATTTTTGTTTCTAACAAATGAGTGAGCAATAAACTCAAGGTCTTGTTCTATAGCAAACCGAATAAACTCTCTATCTTTTTCACTAACCGAGGGCAAATTAAAATGTACATTTGGAACATTTATACTTTTACGTCCTTTTACTATACCGCTATTTAATATTTTACATTTAACCGTATTGTTGTTTTTTTCTATAATGTCGAAAGCAATATCTCCATCATCAATTAATATTTTATTTCCTACCTGAACATCTTTAGCAAAATTTTTATACGATACATAAATACATTCTTGAGTACTTTCTTTATCGGGATTTCCTTCAATATTTATAATTTCGCCTTCGTAAACTTTAATAATATTGTCTGATTTTACAGTGCGTATTTCCGGTCCTTTAGTGTCGAGTAATAATGCAATTTTATCAGAGACTTGGCGTACATCATTAATTATTATTAATGCATCATCGGGTGTTTGGTGTGCGGTGTTTAATCTTACAACATTCATTCCTTCGTTATAAAGAGTCTTTATATATTCGGGAGAACAATTTGTATGTGCTAATGTTGCGACTATTTTTGTTTTCTTTAGCATAGTATAATTATTTAATAATTAGTGCAAATTACTTTTATTAATAACTCTAAAGGCTTCAATTGCCAATCTATAACCATCTAATCCGAAGCCAATAATGCTGCCTGCACATTTTGGCGTTAGTAATGATGTATGTCTATATTCTTCGCGGTTTGCTATATTAGATATATGAACTTCAATAGCTTTGCATTCTGCAGCCGCTAGGGCATCGGCAATTGCAACCGAAGTATGTGTGTAACCACCGGCATTAATAATAATACCATCGTATTTGTTCCCAATTTCTTGGATTTTATTTATTATTTCACCTTCAATATTCGATTGAAAATATTCAATTATTGAATCGTCGAAAAGTTCATGTAAAATTTTAAGATATTCATCGAACGATGTATTTCCATAAATTTTTGGTTCTCTTTTACCTAATAAATTTAAATTTGGTCCATTAATAATTTGAATTTTCATATTTTTATATTTTGATAGTAATATCAGAACATTACAAATTTACAAAATTGGTAATTATTTATCGGCTATAAAAAAAATAATAAAAAATTAATTTATGTGGGATGATTATATAAAAGCATTCAAGCATTATTTAAGGCTTGAAAGATCATTATCGGATAATTCGATTAATGCATATGTTCTTGATATAAATAAGCTTGTGTCGTTTTTTGAGAATAAGAAAACTAGAATTCAACCACAAAATGTAAAAATTAATCATCTTAAAGAATTTCTAATTTGGATAAATGAGTTTTCTGTAAGCGCAAGTACACAATCGAGAATAATCTCAGGAATAAAGGCATTTTTTAAATATTTGTTAATTGAAAATATTATCGATTCTAATCCTGCCTCCTTAATTGAATCGCCCAGAATAGCACGCAAAATACCCGAAGTGTTGAGTCTTGAAGAAATTGAGTCTCTTTTAGTGCATATCGATTTAAGCAAAGCCGAAGGACAAAGAAACAAAGCAATTATAGAAACATTATATAGTTGTGGATTACGAGTATCGGAATTAATTGATTTGCGATTGAGAAATTTGTTTTTCGACGAAGGTTTTATTAAAGTAATAGGCAAAGGAAATAAAGAAAGGTTTGTTCCTATAGGAACAAAAGCTATTAAAGAAATTAATTTTTATTTACAAGACAGAAACTCGCTTAAATCGATTAGTAAAGAGAGCGAAAATATTGTTTTTTTAAATAGAAGAGGTAAAAAACTTTCTAGAGTAATGATATTTACTATTGTAAAAAATCTTGCTAAGGAAACAGGAATAAAAAAGAAAATTAGTCCTCATACTTTTCGTCATTCTTTTGCCTCGCATTTAGTAGATAGGGGAGCCGATTTAAGAGCTGTTCAAGACATGCTGGGACACGAATCGATAATAACTACCGAAATATATACTCATCTCGATAATGAATACCTCAGAGATGCAATTATTCAGTTTCACCCTCGTGCATAATAAAATGATTCCCCTGAAAATGTTCAGAGGAATCAAAAAAAAACAAAAATCAAACAATCAATAATTTATTTTACCATTTTTTCATCTACCTTTTCCCAATCTGCATAGTGATTAATATCTAAATTTGTTTTTGGTTCGGTAGTATAACTCTCATTACTATTATATGTCCATTCTAAAGTTGAAGAACCACCGCCCGATTGAGTAGTAATAAGTGCAGCATTTCTTACTAATCCAATAGGAAAAGCTTGGTCTCTGGGTGTTTTTCTGTCGCCATGTGTTGGGTCAGTTGGTATCCAACCATAATTAGGAATATAAACCTCTACCCAACGATGAAAAACATCATCCATATAGGCTAATTCTTTTCTATCCCATGTAGAACCAACATATCTTGTTGGAAGCCCGGCAGCTCTACACAAAGCAATAAAAGTAAAAGAATATTCAGAACACGAACCATGTCCGTTGGTTATAACAGTAGGAGCAGTATCCCAAGCTCCATCCATAATATAATGTAAATGTCCTATTAAATATTGATGTATTTTACGCATTATCCAATATGGGTTTTTCTCATCCCCAACAACTTTTTCAATTGTTTTTTGAATAACATCGCTATTTATTTGGTATTTAACATCGTCGGCAAGATATTTGTCTTTTATATCTTTTGGAATATCATCGAGTGTACCTGTATTTTCGGGATATAGAAAGTATCTTACATTATATGATTCAAAAACTGTAGTAACTTGAATCTCTGTTTTTTCACCGGGTTTAATATCTTTAAAACTAAATAATGCAGTTTTTTGGTCCCATTGATCAGTAACAATTTTTGTAGGTTTTATATTATATGAGAAATCTTGAAGAATAGTCTGATTGTCTCTATTAGCGGGTAATGCAATGTTTATATCTAGAGTTTTAATTTTTCCGGGACCATAGCAACTAACATTATGTTTATACACAACTTTATGAATTGCACGGTCTTTTTTTACTAATTTTTTACCATCACGTATTTTGAGTTGATAAATTTTATTGTCTTCGAAATCAACTGCCCACAATTTTCCCCCATTAACAGTAATTCCATGAACATAGTTTCCCGGAGCGTCGGCAATAATGATAACATATCCGGTATTTGGATCAAGCATGTAAATTTCATCTTTTTCTCTATCAGATATCCAAAGATATTTGCCGTCGAATGTTATTCCGGTTGGATCTTTTGCAGGCGATTTGAATGATTTAATTGTAGTTCCATCATCAGGATTAAACTGAATTACTTTATCAGAACGATCATCAACACACCATAAATATGTTCCATCCCATGTTAAACCTTTCGGACTAATTGATGGAGCAGGTAATGTTTTTAAAATTGTTCCGTCTTTGGGGTCAATTTTGTAAATCATTCCATCTAAATCTTCCGAGCGATCTGTTCGTCCTCGATAATCGGCATTCCATAGATACTTGCCATCCCATGCTAAACCCATTGGCCAATAAGCCGGCGATTCTATTGTTTTGATTATTTCACCCGTTTCCTGGTTTATGCAATAAATTTTATCGGTACTCCTGTCGGCAAGCCATAGGTTTTTACCATCGAAACATAATCCAGTAGGATAGGTACCCGGAGTTTTTATTGATTTTATAATTTCACCTGTATAAGCAAAGCTATATATATTGAAACCAACAATTAGAATTAATAATGAAGCGAACTTTTTCATGGTTTTATTAAGTTTAATTTTATTAAAATTCAAGAACAAATCTACTGCGTTTTTTACTTTCTGTGTGTCAAATCTTTCATCGAACTCAAGTTAATAATAAGAAAAATTCTTTACTTTAAAAGTAATTATTTAGACAGATATTTTATTAAGAAGTTTAATTCATATAATATTACTTGTAAAAAGTTTGATCTTTTGGTATTTATAAATGAAAGAGTGTATACATAAATATAGAATATTTTTTAACAAGATAAGCAGAATTATTTATGCTATTTTACAAATATTAGTTAATTGTATTATAAAGATAAATAGAGTGTATGATATACTAAAAATCATTAATAAAAGTGTTCAATTTAGTAATTTTTAATACCTTTGTAAACTGCAAAAGATTTTTTATTAAATCAACATATATTTTAATATAAATTTTAAAAGTTTTTACAATGACACAAGTAAAGCGCGTATATCAATTTGGAGGTAAAAAGGCAGATGGGAATACCAAGATGAAGAATCTACTTGGTGGTAAAGGAGCTAACTTAGCCGAAATGAGTTCAATAGGAGTACCTGTTCCTGCAGGATTTACTATAACAACTGATGTTTGTACAGAATATAATACAAAAGGTAGAGATGAAGTTGTTAATTTAATAAAACATGAAGTTGAACTAGGTATAGCTGCAACTGAGAAAATAATGAATGCCAAATTTGGAACAAATGGAGATTCTTTTCCTTTGTTATTATCTGTTCGTTCGGGAGCAAGAGTATCTATGCCAGGAATGATGGATACTGTTCTTAATCTTGGGATGAACGATGATACAGTAAAAATTGTTGCTGAAAAATCGGGAAATGAGAAATTTGCTTACGATTCATATCGCCGTTTTATCCATATGTATGGTAATGTTGTTATGGGAGTTGAAGCTGAGCAAGGTCAACATGATCCTTTTGAGGTTGTACTTGATAAGGTTAAAGAATCTAAAAATTATGTATCTGATGCAGATTTTACTACAGAAGATTTAAAATATATTGTAGAAGAATATAAAAAAGTAATTAAAAAATATGCTGCTACAGAATTTCCAACAAATCCTTGGGATCAGTTATGGGGTGCTATTTGTGCTGTATTCGATTCTTGGAACACAGAAAGAGCTATTTTATATCGTCGTATGGAACAAATTCCTGAAGAATGGGGAACAGCAGTAAATGTTCAAGCAATGGTTTATGGTAACATGGGTAATAACTCAGCTACCGGAGTTGCTTTTTCTCGTGATGCTGCTACCGGAGAAGATATCTTTAATGGAGAGTATTTAATAAATGCTCAAGGTGAAGATGTTGTTGCCGGTGTTCGTACTCCTCAAGAAATAACATTAGAAGGCTCTAAGCGTTGGGCTAAGCGTAACGGTACTTCAGAAGAAAATCGTAAAGCTAACTTTCCTTCATTAGAAGAAGCAATGCCCCAAATTTATAATGAACTAAACGAAATTCAACAAAAATTAGAAAATCATTATCGCGATATGCAAGATATGGAGTTTACTATTCAGGATGGTAAACTTTGGATGTTACAAACACGTAATGGTAAACGTACAGGTGCTGCTATGGTAAAAATGGCAGTAGATATGTTAGAACAAGGAATGATAGACGAAAAAACTGCTATTTTACGTTTAGAACCAAACAAATTAGACGAACTTCTACATCCTGTGTTTGATGATAAGGCTATTGCATCTGCTAAAGTATTATCTAAAGGTCTTCCGGCATCTCCTGGTGCTGCTACCGGGAAGATTGTTTTTTCTGCTGATGATGCTGAAACAGAAGCTGAAAAAGGAGAAAAAGTTATTCTTGTACGTCGCGAAACTTCTCCTGAAGATTTAAAAGGAATGTATGCTGCTGAAGGTATTTTAACTGAACGTGGAGGAATGACATCGCATGCTGCTGTTGTTGCTCGTGGTATGGGTAAATGTTGTGTGTCTTCTGCTGCTAAGATCTCTGTGTCGCATACTTCATTAACAATTGATGGTGTTGAATACAAAGAAGGAGATTTTATTTCTCTTAATGGTTCTACCGGTGAAGTTTACGAAGGAAGGGTTGCTACTATTACTCCAACATTAGATGGTGATTTTGGTAAAATCATGGACCTTGCAGAGAAAAACACAAAAATGTATGTAAGAACAAATGCAGATACTCCTGCTGATGCTAAAGCTGCTCGTGAATTTGGAGCTAAAGGAATTGGTCTTTGCCGTACAGAACATATGTTTTTCGAAGGAGAACGTATTTGGGCTATTAGAGAAATGATTCTTGCTGAAGACGTTGAAGGACGGAAAGAAGCTCTTGCTAAATTACTTCCAATTCAGAGAGAAGACTTTTTTGGTATTTTAAAAGCAATGGATGGTTTTGGTGTTACTATTCGTTTATTAGATCCACCATTACACGAGTTTACTCCAAACGATGAAGCTTCTCAAAAAGAAATGGCCGAGAAATTAGGCGTTTCTGTTGATATAGTAAAAGCTAAAGTAGATTCTCTTCACGAATTTAATCCTATGTTAGGACATCGTGGTTGTCGTTTAGGTAATACATATCCTGAAATTACAGAAATGCAGGCACGTGCAATAATAGAAGCTGCTTGCGATTTAAAAGCTCAAGGATTAAATCCTAAGCCGGAAATTATGGTCCCATTAATTGGTACCGTTGAGGAATTTAAAATGCAAGAAGGAATTATTCGTGAAACAGCCGAGAAAGTTTTTGCAGAAAAGGGAACAAAAGTTGATTATATGGTAGGTACTATGATTGAAATTCCTCGTGCTGCATTAACTGCCGACAAAATAGCTAAACATGCCGAATTCTTTTCATTTGGAACAAATGATTTAACTCAAATGACTTTTGGCTATTCTCGCGACGATGCCGGTAAATTCTTGCCAATATATATAAATAAAGGTATCCTTAAAATCGATCCTTTCCAACAATTAGATCAAGAAGGTGTTGGACAGTTAGTTGAAATGGGAACTCAAAAAGGTAGAGCTGTTCGCGCTGACTTAAAAGTAGGTATTTGTGGTGAACATGGTGGAGAGCCAACTTCAGTTGAATTCTGCCACAGAACAGGATTGGATTATGTTTCTTGTTCTCCATTTAGAGTGCCAATTGCCAGATTAGCCGCTGCTCAAGCTGCAGTTAGAGAATAATATTATTTATATACTATATTGAAGGGTTTGCAAAATGCAAACCCTTTTTTTATTTCTATTTTTTTATTTGTGCAGGTTTGTCGTAATTAAAAAGACAGCCGCGTTAATTAATAGAGACAGCCGCGTTAATTAATAGAGACAGCCGCAAGCTGTCTTTACGTTGATGTATCATTTTCACCGAACCCCGTAGAGACATGTTGCGCATGTCTCATTTGTTGCGC
>CAZDCZ010000097.1:0-9717 GCA_964504155.1 uncultured Bacteroidales bacterium
TTTAAGTGAACAAGAATATGAAGCAATAAAAGTATAAAATATGGCAATTCCGGCTGGCGCCGACATGTTGTCGGTGCTTTTTAATTTAGCGATAGCGTAACTATGTTGTTCTGTTTTTGGTAATTTGCGATAGATCGAACTACGATAAGTTAGCGGAGTTGCATTTTTAAAGTTTCGTATATAGATGAAATATTTAACAAGACACAAAAAGTTTCGTGTATACACGAAACTTTTTGTATATTTGATTAAAGTTTCATTCGTAAATATAATTTAAAAGATATGACTGATTTTAAACGAGAATATATAAAGCGCCCGATTTACCTTGAATTAGTAAAGCCTTATATTGATAAAGATATTATTAAGGTATTGGTTGGGCAAAGACGTGTAGGGAAAAGTTATATGCTTTTTCAAATTATGGATGCATTAACTTTAATACATAAAAATCCGGAAATAATTTATATTAACAAAGAACTTGATGAATTTGAATTAATAGTTAACCATAAAGACTTGCTGGATTATATTACAAGTAAAGAAAAGGGATCTGGTAAGAAGTATATTTTTATTGATGAAGTGCAAGATATTGAAAATTTCGAGAAAGCTTTAAGGAGTTTACAGGCAAAGGGCGGATATGATATTTATTGTACAGGTAGTAATGCCAAATTATTATCGGGCGAATTGGCAACTTTTTTAAGTGGCAGGTATGTGGAAACGAAGATTTACAGTTTATCTTTTAGTGAGTTCCTCGAATTTCATAAGCTTAAGAATAATAAGGATTCATTAATTAGTTTTTTTAAATATGGTGGATTGCCTTATTTAATAAATCTTGAATTAGACGACCACATTGTTTATGATTATTTGAAAAACATTTATGCTGCAATACTTTTTAAAGATGTTGTTAAACGGCACAATATTCGAAATGTTAATTTTTTAGAAAAACTTGTAAGATATGTAGCCGATAATACCGGTAGTCTTGTATCATCTAAAAAAATTAGTGATTTTCTAAAATCACAACGAATACAAATTTCTCCTCAATTAGTATTAGATTATTTAGGGTATTTAGAATCGGCGTTTTTTATTTTTAAAGTTCTAAGAGCTGATATAACCGGTAAAAAGATATTTGAAATAGGAGAGAAGTATTATTATGAAGACCTTGGTTTGCGACATTCTATAATTGGATATAAAGCAAATGATATAAATAAAATTTTGGAAAATGTAGTATATCTGCATTTAAAAATATCAGGATATAATATTCGCATTGGTAAATCGGGAGATAAAGAGATAGATTTTATATGCGAAAAATCAGGTAAGAAGATATATGTTCAGGTTACTTATTTGTTACAGGATGAGAAAACAATAAGTAGAGAGTTTGGAAATTTACTGAAAATTAAGGATAATTACCCCAAATTTGTTGTTTCCATGGACGACGCTATGTCGGGCTCAGATTTTGAAGGTATTGAACATATTAATGTTCAGAAATTTATTTCCGAATTAAGATAATGTAAAAGAAGGTGCGAAGTAGTAAAATGATTAATTTTGAAGTAGAGCCCCATAGTGGACGAAATATTTTAACGTATAAAAAAACAAACAATTTTAAGCATATTAAGCTGCATTATACCTTGTTTTTGTTATGTGCTAAATAAATAAAATTGAGTTTTTCAGACCTAGTAGGTTTTTAAACCCCGGCAGGTCTGAAAGTTTCTGAACTATTTGAATATAAAAGAATAAAAAATCTCCAATAGATTAATTTATTGGAGATTTTTTTATTTTGTGTTATAACTTTAATGCTTCCATCCCTGAGCAACAAGTTTTATTGCTTCTCCGTTTTCAGGTATCATATATGCACCATTTTCTTTATTGGTCATATGTCCGATAGCATGAATTATGTTGGAATCTTTTATTTTTTCAAAATCATCAGAATTTATTGTAAAGAGTAATTCGTAATCTTCTCCACCATTTAGAGCTGCAACTTCAGGCTCAATATTTAATTCTCGTGCCATTTCTGCAGTGCCGGCATCAATAGGTATTTTATTTAAAAAAAGTTTACACCCAAGGTTCGAGTTTTTACATAAATGCAAAATTTCGGAAGAAAGACCATCAGATATATCTATCATTGATGTTGGAATAATATTTTGTTCATCGAAAAACTCAATAATATCTTTTCTTGCTTCGGGTTTTAGTTGTCGTTCAAGAATGTAGTCATTACCATGTAGTTGAGGTTGCTCATTTGGGTTATTCTTGAAAATTTCTTTTTCTCTTTCAAGAAGTTGTAAGCCCATATAAGCACTTCCTAAATCTCCGGTAACGCATAATATATTATTTTCTTTGGCTGTATTTCTGTAGGCTATCTTTTCTTTTTTTACTTCTCCAATTGCTGTTATGCTTATTGTTAACCCGGTAAGCGATGATGATGTGTCGCCACCAATAAGATCAATATTATAGTTTTTGCATGCAAGTTTTATTCCCTCATACAATTCTTTGATATGTTCAACAGCAAATTTGCTCGATACTGCAATCGAAACAGTAATTTGTTTTGGAATAGCATTCATAGAATATACATCCGACAAATTTACAACAACGGCTTTATATCCAAGGTGTTTTAATGGGGTGTATATTAAATTAAAGTGAACTCCTTCAGTTAATAAATCTGTTGTAATAACAGAATATTTATCTCCACAATCTATTACTGCAGCATCATCTCCAACGCCTTTTATTGTATTTTTATGTTTTATACTTATGTTGTTTGTTAATTCGTCAATTAATCCAAATTCACCTAATTCCGAAATTTTTGTTAGTTTTTCTTTGTCTTTCATAATTTATCTGTTTCTGCTTTTCCTATCTATTTGTATGATTAATTTTTTTAAAAGATTAGTCAAAATATTATTTAGAATAATTCCAAATAATGTGTTTATTTAGAATTAATTATTAGTTTTGCAAAGTTATGGAAAAAGAACAAGATAAAATACTAAAAGAAGTAACAAATGAAGATTATAAATATGGCTTTGTTACTGATATAGAAAGCGATTCGATAGCAAAAGGATTAAACGAAGATGTTGTTAGATTAATTTCGTCGAAGAAAAACGAACCGGAGTTCATGTTAGAATTTCGTTTAAAAGCTTTTCGTTATTGGAAAACGCTTAAAATGCCCGATTGGGCATTATTAAAAATTCCGGAAATTGATTATCAAGATATTATTTATTATTCGGCACCTAAAAAAAATGTTAAAGGACCGGATAGTCTTGATGATATTGACCCTGAATTAAAAGATACTTTCGATAAGTTAGGAATTCCTTTAGAAGAGCAAAAACTTCTTTCGGGTGTTGCTGTTGATGCTGTAATGGATAGTAGTTCGGTAAAAACTACCTTTAAAGAAAATTTAGCCGAGTTAGGTATTATTTTTTGTTCGTTTAGCGAGGCAGTACAAGAACATCCCGATTTAATAAAAAAATATATGGCTTCGGTAGTGCCTTATACCGATAATTATTTTGCAGCTCTTAATTCGGCTGTATTTAGCGATGGTTCATTTTGTTTTATTCCTAAAGGAGTGAAATGTCCTATGGAACTTTCAACATATTTCAGAATTAATGCTGCAAATACCGGGCAATTCGAGAGAACATTAATTGTTGCCGAAGATAATAGTTCTGTTAGTTATCTCGAAGGATGTACAGCCCCTCAGCGAGACGAGAATCAGTTGCATGCTGCTATTGTAGAGATTGTTGCCGGCGAGAATGCATTTGTAAAATATTCAACTGTACAGAATTGGTATCCCGGAAATAAAGAGGGTAAAGGAGGTATTTTTAATTTTGTTACAAAACGTGCTCTGGCAAAAGGAAATAATAGCAAGATATCGTGGACTCAGGTTGAAACAGGTTCGGCAATCACATGGAAATATCCTAGTTGTATTCTGAAAGGAGATAATTCTATTGCTGAATTCTATTCTGTTGCTGTAACAAATAATTATCAGCAAGCCGATACAGGAACAAAAATGATTCATCTTGGTGCAAATACAAAAAGTACTATTGTTTCTAAAGGAATTTCTGCCGGAAAAAGCCAGAATAGTTACCGAGGTTTAGTTAAAATAGCAAAAAATGCTAGAAAATCGAGAAATCATTCTCAATGCGACAGCCTTCTTTTGAGCAATGAATGTGGAGCTCATACTTTTCCATACATAGAAGTTAAAAATAAAGACTCTATTGTTGAACATGAAGCTACTACTTCAAAAATTGGCGAAGACCAAATATTTTATTGTAATCAACGTGGAATATCTACCGATGATGCTGTAGGTCTTATAGTTAATGGTTATGCAAAAGAAGTGTTAAATAAATTACCAATGGAATTTGCTGTTGAAGCTCAAAAATTATTGCAGATTACACTTGAAGGAAGTGTAGGATAAAAAGATATATTAAAATTTAGAATAGATTTTTAATAATAATATTATGTTAACAATAAAGAATTTACATGCCAATATTAATGGTAAAGAAATATTAAAAGGAATTAATTTCGAAGTAAAACCGGGAGAAGTGCACGCTATTATGGGCCCAAATGGTTCGGGAAAAAGTACTTTGGCTGCTGTTCTAGCCGGAAGAGAAATGTTTGAAGTTACCGAAGGTGAAGTAAAATATTTCGATAAAGATTTATTAGAACTTAATCCTGAAGAAAGAGCTCGTGCAGGAATCTTTTTAGGTTTTCAATATCCAATAGAAATCCCGGGAGTAAGTATAGTTAACTTTATGAAAACTGCTTTAAATGAGCATAGAAAATATAAAGGATTAGACCCAATTACTGCTTCTGATTTCTTAAAAATAATGAGAGAAAAGAAAAAATTAGTCGAATTAGATACTAATTTAGTTAATCGATCGGTTAATGAAGGATTTTCGGGTGGAGAGAAAAAAAGAAATGAAATATTTCAAATGGCAATGCTAGAACCGAAACTTGCTATCCTCGACGAAACAGATTCCGGATTAGATATCGATGCTCTTAGAATTGTTGCAAATGGAGTTAATAAATTGAAAACAAAAGATAATGCAACAATTGTAATAACACATTATCAAAGATTACTAGATTATATTGTCCCTGATTTTGTTCATGTTTTATATAATGGGAAAATTATTAAATCGGGAGGAAAAGAACTTGCTCTAGAACTAGAAGAAAAAGGATATGATTGGTTGAAAAATAAAGAAATCAAATAATCTTTATTCTTAAATCGGAAATAAAAAAGCAAACAAATGAATTCACAAGATAATATATTAAAAGTAAAAGAGAAGTATATTACACTGTATAATAACAATATAGATGTTCTAAAGAATGACTGCCCTGATTATATAAACGATTTGCGAGAGAAAGCAATTAAGAAATTCGATGAATTAGGAATCCCATCACGAAAAGACGAAGAATATAAATATACCGATCTTAGAAATGTTTTTTCTGGTAATTATAAAAATTATTTTGCTCCCACAAAACTTGAATTTGATATAGACGAAGTCTTTAAGTGTGATGTGCCGAATATCGATACTATAAGTGTATTTTTATTAAATGGATGGTATTATAATAATCAAGAAGACTTTATTTACCTTAACGATGGCGCTGTTATTGGTAGCTTAAAAGCTGCAATTAAGGAATATCCCGAGATTATTAAAAAACATTTCGGAAAATATGCCGATATTAATAAGGATGGCTTAGTTGCTCTTAATACAGCTTTTGCGAAAAACGGTATATTTTTATACGTCCCTAAAAATGTTGTACTAGAAAAGCCAATTCAGATTGTAAATATATTAATGGACGAAGAAGCCGGAATGACTCAACATAGAAATTTATTTGTGTTCGAAGAAAATTCTCAGGCTAACATGGTTATTTGCGATCATACTTTATCTCATCAAAATTTTGTTACAAATTCTGTAAGCGAAATTGTTGTGGGGGAAAATTCAAAATTAGATTTTGAACGTACTCAAAACGAGCATAATGGCTCAAATCAAATTTCGCATTTATTCTTTAACCAGAAAAGAAACAGTACTGTAACATCAAATACAATTACCTTACATGGGGGCTTGGTAAGAAATAATATTTACGTTGATATGTGCGAAGAAGGCTGCGAAAATAATGCTTATGGATTGTTTCTTGCCGATAGAGGACAACATATTGACAATAAAATCTTTATCGATCATTCTAAACCAAATTGCACTAGTAAACAGATGTTCAAGGCTGTTTTAGACGACTATGCAAGTGGAGTGTTTAACGGAAAAGTGTTAGTTCGCGAAGGGGCTCAAAATACACAAGCATCACAAACAAATAATAATATACTTTTAACCGACGATGCTAAAATTAATACTAAACCGCAACTCGAGATATATGCCGATGATGTAAAATGTAGTCATGGAGCAACTGTAGGACAGCTCGATAATGAAGCTCTGTTTTACTTGCGTTCGAGAGGGATTAGCAAAAAAGAAGCTAAATTACTCCTTATGTATGCTTTTGCTCATGATATTATTGGAAAAATCAAAGTGCCGGCTTTAAAAAATCGTATCGACGATTTAGTCGAAAAAAGATTGCGTGGAGAATTATCTGTTTGTAATACTTGCAAAATGAATTGTGTTACAAAAAAAGATTAAAGAAAAATCAATAATTGTATAAATAAAAAAAATTGCGTTGTGAGCTTAAATATTAATAAAATAAGGAATGATTTCCCGATATTAAGTCAGAAAGTTTATAATAAACCATTGATATATTTCGATAATGCTGCAACAACTCAAAAACCAAAGCAGGTTATTGATGAGATAGCTAAAATATATTCTGAGCAAAATAGTAATATTCATCGAGGCGTTCATTTTTTAAGCGATAGCTTAACATCGAGATTTGAAGATGCTCGAAAAACAGTTAGAAAATTTATTAATGCTAAATTCGATCGTGAAATTATTTTTACAAGTGGTACTACTCATTCAATTAATGCTGTAGCATTTTCTTTTGGCGAAAAATTTATTCGTAAAAACGACGAAATTATTGTTTCCACTCTCGAACATCATGCCAATATTGTTCCGTGGCAATTACTTTGCGAAAGAAAAGGTGCCGTACTTAAAGTTATTCCTGTTAACGATAAAGGAGAGTTAATTCTCGACGAATTAGAAAATTTGTTATCTCCAAAAACAAAACTTGTTGCAGTTAATCAAGTGTCGAATGCTATTGGTACAATTAACGATGTTAAAAAAATTATAGAAATAGCACATAAAAATAATACTGCTGTATTAATTGATGGTGCGCAAAGTGTACAGCACGAACAGGTTGATGTTCAGGAGCTTGATTGTGATTTCTTTGTGTTTTCAGGACATAAAATATACGGACCAAATGGAATAGGTGTATTATATGGAAAAGAAAAATGGCTAAACGAAATGCCTCCATATCAATCGGGAGGTGAGATGATAGATAAAGTTAGTTTCGAGAAAACTACGTTTAACGAATTGCCATTTAAGTTTGAAGCAGGAACTCCAAATTATGTTGGTGCTATTGGTTTGGCTATTGCTATCGATTATGTTTCGAATATAGGTTTAGATAATATTTTAGAATACGAAAGCGAATTGTTAAGTTATGCTACCAAGAAAATAAAAAATATTGATGGTTTGAAAATTATAGGAACGGCCGAGAAAAAAGTTAGTGTCTTGTCTTTTATATTCGACGATATTCATTTTTACGATGTAGGTATGGTGCTCGATAAAATGGGTATTGCTGTTCGAACAGGACATCATTGTGCCGAACCTATTATGAATAGATTTAATATTGATGGTACAATTCGTGCGTCGTTTGCATTTTATAATACAAAAGACGAAATAGATAAATTATATGATGCTTTATTAAAAGTAAAGCAAATGTTTGGTTAAATAAAAGCTTTAATATGTCATTGTTAGAAAAACAAAACGAAATAGTAGAAGAGTTTTCAGTATTTACCGACTGGATGGATAAATATAATTACTTAATAGAGTTAAGTAAGGATATTAATCAAATAGATAAAGAAAAGAAAACTCAGCAACATTTAATAGAAGGTTGTCAATCGAAAGTATGGTTAAATGCAGAATTAGAAAACGGCAGAATTCGATTTTCTGCCGATAGCGATGCAATTATTACAAAAGGAATTGCTGCACTTTTGGTTAGGGTTCTCGATAACGAAAAACCTGAAGATATTATTAATGCCGATTTGTTCTTTCTCGACGAAATAGGATTGCAACAAAATCTCTCGCCTACCAGATCTAATGGATTGTTAGCGATGCTTAAGCAAATGAAATTATATGCCATTGCTTTTAATGCTAAATTAAAAATGTAAATATTTTATTAATATGACTGAAAAAGAAAATTTCTTAGCTATTGAAGTTGCTGTATTAGATGTTATTAAAACGGTTTACGACCCTGAAATTCCTGTAAATATTTATGCATTAGGACTTATTTATAAGATTGATGTTGACGAAAATAATAATGTTGAGATAAAAATGACTTTAACTGCCCCAAACTGTCCTATGGCAGAAGACTTAATACAAGAAGTTAACAATAAAGTTAAAGGAATTAAAGATGTAAATGAAGTTACTATAAATCTTGTGTTCGACCCTCCTTGGGATAAAAGTATGATGAGCGAAGAAGCTTTACTTGAACTCGGAATGCTTTAGTGTCGAATAATTTATATTGAATTAATCATAATGCATATATGGCTGTTGGTAAGCAATATAAGTCGTTATTTGTGGAAAATAAGATTCAAATAACGAAAATTATTAAACAAAAAGCTCTTGCAATTGGTTTTTCGGAAGTTGGTGTTTCAAAAGCTGAATTTCTAAAAAAAGATGCAGAGCATTTAAAAACTTGGCTAAAAAACGAGATGAATGGTGAGATGTCGTATATGGCAAATCATTTCGACAAACGTGTTAATCCGGCTAAACTCGTAGAAAATGCAAAATCTATTATCTCAGTTTTGTATAATTATTACCCTTCCAAAGTCCAGATTGATGATACTTATAAAATATCGAAATATGCTTACGGACAAGATTACCACTATGTTGTAAAAGAAAAATTGAATGAATTATTTGTATTTATTCAAAAGGAGTTTGGAAATATTACCGGCAGAGCATTTGTCGATTCAGCCCCAGTATTAGATAGAACCTGGGCTGTAAAAGCAGGATTAGGATGGATTGGGAAAAATACTAATCTGATAAATAAAAAATTAGGCTCGTTTGTCTTTATTGGCGAGTTAGTTGTTAATATAGAGTTAGATTACGATAGACCGATAAAAGATTATTGCGGCACTTGCACTAGATGTATCGATGCCTGTCCTACCAATGCTTTGGCAAAACCATATCTTATTGATGCTCGTAGATGTATTTCGTATCTTTCAATAGAAAAGAAAGGTAAAATTCCGGAAGAAACAAAAGGGCAGTGGGAAAATAATATTTTTGGTTGCGATATTTGCCAGGATGTTTGCCCTTGGAATTCGAAGCTTGAAGGAAATACCGAACCATTATTTACTCCTAAACAGGAATTGTTAAATAACACTTGCGAAGAATGGGAGAGTCTTTCGAAAGAAAAATTTAACGAAATATTTAAAAAATCGCCTGTTAAAAGAACTAAATATCAAGGTTTAATGAGAAACATAGACTTTGTGAAAAAATAATATTTTGTTTCTAATAATCTCATAGAATTTTAATTCAATTTATGAGTATATGACAAAAATATTAATCCGCATTATTCATACAA
>CAZDCZ010000098.1:0-9241 GCA_964504155.1 uncultured Bacteroidales bacterium
ATATTATATTATAAGTCATTAGTATATTTTTTACTAAATTTGTATCTATTTATTAAATAAAACCTTAAGAAATGAAGAGATTAATTTTACTAATAAGCATAATAACTTTGTTATTTTCAGGATGTGATTTTTTAGAAAATAAAAAATTATTTTCGAATGATGTAGATACTCTACAAGAATATCTAAATAGAAAAGATAGTATTAAAAAGGTCGATTCTTTGAAGCTTGTTAAAGAAATAAAGCACAAAAAAACATTAGTCGAAAGAGCTAAAAAAGATTCAATAAAAAAAGCCGAAGAAAGACAAAGAGCCTTATACAAATTTCATATTGTAGTAGGTAGTTTTAAAACACCTAAATATGCTAATGCTTATAACGAGTTTATTGCTCAAAAAGGTTATAAAACCGAAATGCTTAGAAACAATAATAATTTCGATATGGTAAGTATAGGTGCTTATAAATCGTGGAGAAATGCTGTTAACAATTTAAACAAAACAAGAGGAAATCTTGAAGCTAATGCTTGGATTTATATAGATGAATAGAAAAGAATATTTTCATTAAAAGACGGTTATTAAAAATAGCCGTCTTTTTTATTTCTTTAAAAATATAACTAGATAAAACAAAAATCATTTTATTTTTACAGAAATAATAATAATTTTGAATTTGCAAAATAAAAATTACTAAAATAAAAAAAATGGAACAAGTAAAACGAATGCTTAATGAATCTGCCGTAATGAGATGGGGAGCATTAATATTAATCAGTGTAGTAATGTTCTCGAGCTATTATTTTTATGATGTTTATTCGGGAATAAAATCAACCTTACAAGCCGAAACAGGATTAACAAATGCCGATTATGGCACAATGTACGGAGCATACTCGTTTACTAATGCTTTTTTATTAATGGCATTTTTTGGTGGTATAATATTAGATAAATGGGGAATACGAAAAACAGGCTCATTATTTATTTCTTTTTTAACAATAGGTGTAATTTTAACTGCTTACGGGGCTAGTAATATTTATAAAGAAAGTTCTATCTACTCTTTTATGAATTCTTTCTGGGGTAATTACTCTGCCGAATTAAAAATGATGGTTTTTGGCAGGATATTATTTGGACTCGGGGCCGAAACATTTTATGTAGTAATTAATAAAGTTATTGCAAAATGGTTTAAAGGAAAGGAACTTGCTTTTGCTTTTGCAATTAGTTTAGCTTTAGGACGTTTTGGAACTGCCGCTGCATTTATGATTTCTCCTCGATTAGTTAACAATAGCACAGAATGGACTACTGCAGGTTGGTTTGGAGTAATGTTAATGTTAATTGCATTAATAACATTTATTATATATTTAATTTTTGATGTAAAATTCGATAAGCTTGCAGGAGATCAAAATCCTAATGAAGAAAATGAAGAATTCAGATTAAAAGATTTTGCAATATTATTAAAAAATAAATCATTCATTTATATTACATTACTTTGTGTTTTATTTTATTCAGCAGTATTTCCATTCCTTGGTTTCGCTGCCGATTTTCTTCAGAACAAATTTGGGTTTTCCGAAACATTAGCAGGCGATATAACTACAATATTGCCATATGGAACAATACTATTTACTCCATTATTTGGATGGTTTACCGATCATAAAGGGAAAAATGCATCGATAATGATTATCGGTTCAATATTATTAATAATTGTTCATTTAACATTCTCGTTAACAAATTTCTCTCCATACATTTCATTATTTCTATTAGGAATAGCTTTTTCTTTAGTGCCTGCAGCAATGTGGCCATCAGTAGCTAGAATTGTTCCCGAAAAAAGATTAGGAACTGCTTATGGTTTTATGTTTACTGTTCAAAACTTTGGACTTATGGGAATTCCTATCATTATGGGAAGAGTGCTTGACAGTACTAATAGTGGAGTTACAGCACAAATAGTAAAAGAAGGAACAGCCGTTTACGATTATAAATGGACAATACTTATGTTAGCCGGATTTGGTGTATTAGGAGTAGTTTTTGCATTTTTATTAAAACGCGAAGATAAAGTATCCGGCTTTGGTTTGGAATTACCGAATAAAAATAATTAATATTTTTTTAATACATTATATAACATACAAAGATGTTGTCTAAAAAGGTCAGATTATTATCATTCTGAGCAAAGTTAAAAAACCAAGTAAAACGAACTCAACGAAGTTAATCTATTAGTTTAAAAATGAGATATTTCGATAAGCTCAACATGACATAAATAACTTGAAACCTTGCTTTTTAGACAGCGTCTTTGTATCTCTCAGTTAATTATAGTTTTAGAACTAATTTTTAGTTTTATTAAATTATAAACATCAAAATATCTTAGTATTTATATCTAATTTAAAATACTATTATTTAATCTGAAAATATTTTAATAATCAACATATTGTTTTAAATTCGCAAGATGTTTAGAAAAAAGCAATAAATAAATATTATAAATTATGACAGAAACAATAAAAAAAACAATTAAAGATTCGGCTGCAGTTAGATGGCTTGTTCTAATATTAATAAGTGGATTAATATTTAGCACCTATTGGTTTCAAGATTTTTACGGAGGCTTAAAAGGTTTAATGGAAAGTGAATTAGGTTTTACCAGCGAAGAATTTGGTAGAATGATTGGCTTAACTACCATAGCAAATATGCTTGGTATGATAATAGTTGGCGGTATTATCCTCGACAAATGGGGTGTTAGAATTGCAGGTCTTCTTTTTGGAGGTATCGCCGTATTAGGTGGAGCAATCTCGGCACTTGCTTCTAGTGGCTTCTTTGGAACCGATCATGGTACAATGTTAAATATGATGATTGTAGGAAGAATATTCTTTGGATCGGGCTTAGAAGTTGTTTGTGTCGTCGCGACTCGAACTGTAGTAAAATGGTTTAAAGGATACGAACTTGCTCTTGCAATGGCTATTAACATGGGCTTTGGCCGATTAGGTAGTGCCATGGGAATTGCTCTCTCAGGCGATATTGCCGGCAATCATGTTTCTGTTGCTGTTACTTTTGCTGCTACATTAATAGCAATTACTTTAATATTGTTTCTTATATATTTAATTTTTGACATAAAATTAGACAAGCAATTAAAAGACGACACTGTAAAATCAAAGGATGACGATTTTAAATTTTCCGATCTTTTAAAACTTATCTCAAATAAATCATTCTTATATATTGCATTATTGTGTGTATCTTTTTATGCCGCAGTATTCCCATTTATACAATACGCTCCCGATTTGTTAATTAATAAATTTAATTTCACAAGTCAATTATCTGCTGAGGGAAACATAATGTTATTTGGAAATACTACTTTAGGTAATGCCAGTGTTTATGTTATGTTTTTCCTTTTTTCAATAGCTTTTTCTGTTGTTCCGGATAAAATTGCTAACAAAACACCTAGAATGATATTTCTAGCAATTGTTATTGTTGCATTTGTAGGATATATCTATGGAATTCATACTCAATTAGAATTATGGTTTAATAACGGACCCAAAACTGCCAGTTTAATACCTGTAGGAACAATATTATTTACACCTATATTTGGTAATTTTGTCGATAAAAGAGGGAAGGCTGCTTCTTTAATGATTTTAGGATCATTATTATTAATCTTTGCGCATATATCATTATCGGTATTTAACAATGTATATTTAGCATATGCAGGATTACTTAGTTTAGGTGTTGCATTCTCTTTAGTACCTGCAGCAATGTGGCCATCGGTTGCAAAAATTGTTCCCGAATCACGTCTTGGAACAGCTTACGCATCAATGTTTACTATTCAAAATTGGGGCTTAGGATTATTCTTCTGGGGAATTGGTGCCTTATTAGATTTTGTAAACAAAGGTAACATTGAGGCTATTCGTGCCGGAGAAGCTAATTACGATTACACTATTCCTATTTTTATACTTGTAATAAGTGGTGTTGTTTCTATTTTCTTGGCATTTGCTTTAAAACGTGCCGATTTAAAACAAGGATATGGTCTTGAATTACCTTCAAGTGCTATAGCTCCTAAAGATGAATTAGAAGCTGAAAACGAAATTAAGTTATAAAAAGAATATTTTTTACTTTTAAAAGAAAAGGTTATTTCGATTTACGAAATAACCTTTTCTTTTAAATATTATTCTATATAAATACATATTGGTATGCCAAAGCAATGTTAGAATCACTTAGATTTATTCTTTTACAAGACAGGAAAGAAAAACACTTTGAAAAACAACTTCATCCACAAGGTTGGAACAATAAGTATTTTATGTGTTTGTCATGTCGAGCAACCTTTATTGAGCTTTTACACTGGGATTTAAGAAATAAGTCGAGACATCTGTTTATTAGAGACAAATTAATTAATATTGATACTAACCTAGATATTCTTGTTGTTATCTGTTGATGCATTTATTTGTTTATATTTATTTGTAAGATAATAATTTAAACTATTTTAATGAATTAATCAAATAAACAATTTAAACGAATAAACAGATTTTGATTCGTTATATTCTACGGATGTTTTTTATAAAATTTGCCGTAAAAAACTTTCAAGCATTATTATATTGATGATTATTATTTATATAGATAATATTAATTCTTTTTCAAATTGTTTGCTATTGTTCATATAGTAGAATAATCTCTCCACAACAATCCTGCATTAAGCTAGGTGCTAATTTTCTCTGTATTATATTTTCCCACTTAAAAAACTTTACTATGATAATATTTTGTTAGCAAATCATCAAAACACCGCATATAGGTTTAACGCAATACCCTACACATCACACAATAAAAAATCGCAAGAAAACACTCTTGCGATTTATGTTTGTAAACTAATTTAAAAATAATACGATATTATCTTAAAATAGTTTGTGTTCTATTTGGTCCAACAGAAATAATTTTAATTGGCACTTTTACTTCTTCTTCAATAAATTTAATATATTCTTTAAATTCTATTGGCAGTTCATCAAAAGCTGAAACACCAGTAATATCCTGTTTCCATCCACGAAACTCCTTGTACACAGGTTTTAATTCATCGTTAATTTCAAATGGCAAATAATCAATTGTTTCTGTTCCTAATTTATATGCTGTACATATTTTTATTGTCTCGAAACCCGATAATACATCGGCCTTTGTAATTATTAACTCGGTAATACCATTAAGCATAACAGCATATTTTAATGCCGGAAGATCGAGCCATCCACATCGGCGTGGACGACCTGTTGTTGCGCCAAATTCATTACCCTGCTTTTGCATCAATTCTCCCTCATCGCTAAACAATTCTGTAGGGAAAGGTCCACTTCCTACCCTTGTGCAATAAGCTTTAAAAATTCCAAATACATTTTCAATTTTATTTGGTGCTACGCCTAAGCCAATACATGCTCCGGCACTAACTGTATTCGATGATGTTACAAAAGGATAAGAACCAAAATCAATATCAAGCAATGTTCCTTGTGCTCCTTCGGCTAATATTGATTTATTGTTCTGTAATAAATTGTTTATTAAATGTTCGCTTTCTACAATTTTAAAACTCTTTATCAGCTCAATTCCTTTGTACCAATCTTTCTCGTATTCGGCAAGTTCGTAAGAAAAATTGTAATTTTTTAAAAGCGATTGATGCTTACTTAATAATTTATTATATTTTTCATTAAAATCATTAGATAAAATATCGCCTATACGCAAACCGTTTCTTCCGGTTTTATCCATATATGTAGGTCCTATCCCTTTTAATGTCGAGCCAATTTTTGTTTTCCCTTTAGCTGCTTCCGATGCGGCATCTAGAATACGATGAGATGGTAAAATAAGATGAGCCTTTTTCGATATATAGAGATTATCTGTTATTTCAATATTTTTCTTTTTAAGCTCATTAATTTCTTCCATAAATATTACAGGGTCTATAACTACACCATTCCCTATTATGTTTATAGTATCTTTATGAAAAATTCCTGAAGGAATACTATGCAAAACATGTTTTATATTATTGAATTCTAAAGAATGTCCTGCATTCGGACCTCCTTGAAACCTTGCAATAACATCGTATTTTGGTGTTAAAACATCTACAATTTTCCCTTTCCCTTCGTCTCCCCACTGTAAACCTAATAAAACATCTAATTTCATTTGTTTCTTTTTTTGTTTAACTAATATTCTATTAATTAAGGTTTTAAAATTCTGTTTTCTACATTAATTATTACAATCTTTAAAAATACTATCATGCAGAAGTGTTATTTTTCGTGATATTTTTCTTTATTTTTTCTTTCTTTTGTTTTTCTGCACAATCAGAACATGTACCATAAAAACACAATGAATGATGATCAATTGTAAAATTCGTGGAACTACATATCGAATCTTCTATTATTTGTATTCTTGGATCACAAAATTCAATAATTTTCCCACAAGTTTGACATATTAAATGATCATGTTGTTGCGAATTATATGCTTTCTCAAATTGCGAAATATTTTTCCCAAATTGATGCTTTATTACCAAATCACTATCTAAAAGCAACTCCATTGTATTATATAATGTTGCTCTACTAACTCGATAATTTTTATTTTTCATAGAAATATATAACAATTCTATATCAAAATGCCCATCTCTTGAATATATTTCATCTAATATGGCAAAACGTTCCGGAGTTTTTCTATGACCATTCTTTTCAAGATATTCTATAAATAGCTTTTTAACTGTTTTTTTGTTATCTTGACAATTCATAATTTACTGTTTTTGATTAATGCTTAAAATTAATTTATTTTCTTTATTTAGAATAGTTTTAAAGAAAAAACTTATAAATAATTAATAAACATATCAATCCCATTATAAAATAACATTCTTAACATTTGATTATATGTTATTTACAGCATACTTTTTTCTTCTGTAAATTCATCAAATTAACAGTAGCTTTTATTAGAAATTAAGAATTTTTGGACTATACCTTCTAATAAAATTCAGTTTTTTTATATTTAATTAAGTATGCCATTTATATTTGTCATTTTGGTCTTTAATTATTTTACTATTATCGCCTAACCATTGTATTACTTTCAATACTTTTTCTTTTCTATAAATCAATTTTTCAATAATGTCATCAATGTTTAAATCTTTTTTTATTAATAATTCCTTTAGATCTTTTACTATAATATCGAATTCGTATTTATTTAAATCAAGCTCGTTTCTTCTGTTGCAAACATCACATACTCCACATCTATTTGCATTTTTCTCTCCGAAGTAAGACAATAACATTTGGCTTCGACATTTATTATCGCTCGATGCATAATTTATTATTGCATTAATTCTCTTAACAAATCTATCTTTAATAATATCATAATTTACTTTCGATATAGTTAATGTTTTATCATCCAGCCGTTCTTCTGTAAAAACAATAATTGGGTTATTTTTTTTTTGTATATAATTTATAATTCCATACGATTTTAATTTATTAAGATAATTGTAAGTACTTTTAATATCGAGTTTCGATTTTCTTGCCAGCGATAATTCATCGATATTAACATAATCGCTAAATAATCCTGTATATGAACGCAATAACAATTTTATAAAAGTATCGAATTTTGAATTTGCTATTTGAAATTTATACAAATCGTTACGTTCTATAATAAAATGAATTTTTGATGAATTAAATAATTCATCGGTATATTCTATCAATCCTTCTTTCTGTAAGAATTTGATACTTGAGAATATTGTAAGAATATTATATTTATATCTTGCAGCAAATTCACCGATATTAAAATCAAACGACATATGTTTTCCTCCACCATATGGAGTCTTAGTATAATTTCCTAAACTTTGATAAACCTCCTTAATTGTAGATATATCAGGAAAATTCGTAGATATTCTTTTCTCTGCCTTTACTTTATCTGAGTTATTATATAAAAGTACAGCAAATGCTTTTTTCTCATCACGACCAGCACGTCCGGCTTCCTGAAAGTATGCTTCAATATTATCGGGCAAATCTAAATGAATAACAAACCTAACATTCGATTTATCAATTCCCATTCCAAAAGCATTAGTAGATACCATTATTCTTATATTTCCTGATTTCCATCCGTTTTGCTTCCGGCTTCGAACCTCATGTTTTAATCCTGCATGGTAATAATCTGCTGAGATATTATTCTTTTCTAAAAATATTGCAGTCTCTTTTGTTTTTTTTCTGCTACGAACATATATTATTCCACTACCTTTAACCTTATTTAAAGTATCTAATAAATATTTATTTTTATCTTCAACTTTTCTAACGAGATATACAAGATTTTTACGTTCAAAGCTTTTTTGCAATACATTCTTTTCTTTAAACTGTAATTTTTCCTGTATATCATCAACAACATCAGGTGTTGCAGTAGCTGTTAATGCTAAGAACGGAACATTGGGCACAAGCTCCCGCAATTCGGCTATTTTTAAATACGAGGGTCGAAAATCGTAACCCCATTGAGATATACAATGAGATTCATCAATTGCAATGATATTGATTTTCATTTTTTTTACCCGAAAACGAAAAATTTCTGTACTAATTCTTTCTGGAGAGATATATAGAAATTTAATATTTCCAAAAATACAATTATCCAAGGCAATATCAATTTCATTTTTCGACATTCCCGAATAAATGGCAATAGCATTAATATTTAATTTTTTCAGATTCTCAACTTGATCTTTCATCAATGCAATTAGTGGAGTAATAACTATACATAATCCTTCGTTAGCCAGTGCAGGAACTTGAAATGTTAACGATTTGCCGCCACCTGTAGGCATTAATGCTAAAGTATCTTTACCATCTACAATAGAATGTATAATATCTTCTTGTAGGGGCCTGAAACTTTGATATCCCCAATATTGTAATAATATTTTATGATACTTATCCAAGTTATAATTGTTAGTATTCTGTAAATTCTTTCAGAAATAAAGTTAAAAATATTTTAGAAAAACTTTACATCTCAAGGTAAAAAATAAAATTAATAATATTGAGCCCACTCTAAAAAGTCATAAAATTTAAACTCGTTTAGAATGGCATTTTAAAAAAAAATAAATAATTTGCAATCTAAATTTTTTATACGATTCTAAACACGTTAAATTAAAAATTAACAAAAACGTTAAAATATGAAGCATAATTTACATTTATTACCATTCTTTTGCTTTTTTGTGTCAAACTACCTGTTATTCGGACAAAGTTTATCCATAAACTTCTCAAAATTGCCCATATTTTATTTTTAAAAATGCTCCTGTATTTAGTTTTATCTTTTCGTAAGTGATAAGATAATTG
>CAZDCZ010000099.1:0-9163 GCA_964504155.1 uncultured Bacteroidales bacterium
AACACAGCAAATATAAAATTTTAATAAATTTATTTCCACAACTTTTTAAATTGATTCTATAAAGAACGATATTCAATTGTTTGTGATCTTGCAAAATTATTTTGAAAAAAAAAGGTCGGAATTTTTCCGACCCTTTTATAAAATATATTGTTCTTAGATTAGTGCCCGGCACTACCAATTACTTTTAATTTATTACCTGTTTGTTTTACAACTCTACGATAGAATTCTTCAGGGTATCCGGGTTGATCAGGTCCTACAGGTACGCCTGTTCCGTTTTCTATGAATTTGCCATTTTTCTCTTTTTTAATATTTCCATCCATATATTTAACCAATAAGAAATGGCCTAATTCTTTCCAACGTTTAACAGTTTCGTTTCCTTTCGAAACAGAGTAGTCTGTAATAAATTGTCGGGCTAATTCTTTATCTGTCTTGTATAGTTCGCTAGCAGCTTTGTCAACAGCTGGAGTAAATGCAAGATATTTATCTTCTAATTCGCTTTGTACTTTTTTTACATCTTTAATAATATAATTATATCGTAAATATGTTAAGTTCGATACATAATTAAAAGCCCAGAATGCTGAATTGTCTGAGTATTTTAGCATTCCACCATTTCCAACAGCATATGTGTCAGGAACTTTTGTCATGCCACAATACATTGGAACATAGACTGTTGTTGCGGCATCGTCGACACTGAACCAGAAAATACCACCAATATGATTTGGAAGCCAGTTACGAGCTTGTGCAACAAACGAGAACCCTGTTTGTTGTGTTGCTGTTGCTCTTTCGTTACAATAATTTTCTCCGTCAACTTTCCATGTTAATGGTCTCCAACGGTATGGAAGTCCGAAAGGTCCTGCACCTAAATCTTTTGTCATATCAAGGTCTGTTCCTTCAAGATGATCTCTCATGAAATTCATCATATCTTTAGGAGAGATTTTTCTGTCAGGCTTAATCCATAATGGCATGCGATTTTTTAGGTCGTTTCCTTTGACATATTCTATATATTTATCCATATCGCTGCTTACTTCTTTAAACATCGACCATACACGTACTTCGCAGAAACGTGCACCTCCAAAATCTACAGGAGCATATGTATCTGAGAAACTGAAGTTTTTATCTTTTCCTTTATATAATTTTCTGTCTTTTGCAAAAGAAATTACATCATCGGCATAAACGCACTCAATCTCAGGATTGTTAATTTTATCGATATTTTTAAAAGTAATACTTGTTTTGCCATTCGCTAATGGGAAAGTTGTAATTCTTGCTTGATTAGCATGACCAGAGATGTATCCGTCAGGAATTCTACGAGCAACCCATAACATACCTTGATTTTCAGGAGTTTTAGGCATTACTTCCATTATCCAAACTTCGTTAGCATCGGCAATAGAGAATGATTCTCCTGAGCTGTAATAGCCATATTTGCTAGTAAGTGTTGTCATTATTTTTATTGCTTCGCGTGCTGTTTTTGCTCTTTGAAGAGCAATATACATAAGGCTGCCATAATCTATAATTGCTGTTGAATCGCCTAACTCATGTAAACCACCATAGGTTGTTTCTCCAATAGATACTTGATATTCGTTCATATTTCCAATTACCGAATATGTGTGAAGTACCTGAGGAATTTGTCCAAGGTATTTTCCTGTATCCCATTCATAAACGTTCATCATTGTTCCTGCAGGATAATCGGCTGCCGGACGATAATATAATTCTCCGAATAATACATGCGAATCGGCTGCATATGTTATCATTGTTGATCCATCGGTAGAAGCTCCCTTGGTTACAAGAAAGTTAGTACATGCATTACTTATGTTTACTAGCGATACCGAAATTAATGCTGTAAACAGTAATGTTAATAATGTTCTTTTCATAGGTTCAAATTTATTATTTGTGTTTATATTTATTTAAATTATTGATTGACAAATTTAGAAAAAAAATAAGATTATGCTAATTAAAATTGTTTTGTTAAAATCTGAAAATTAAATTATTGTATGTGTTTCTATTGTCAATGTAAATATAAAAGTAGATAGCTATAATGTTAGTTGCCATAAGCAAATTCTACTATTTGTTTTCTTTCTTCGTTATTTAATTCGTAGGCATAGCCGTTTACTTTTGTATTTATCATTTGTTCTACTATTTCTTCTTTTTTATCAATATCGATATTAACATCAGATAATCGTATGGGGCAATTTATCGATTTGAAAAATAATTCAAGCTGATGAATTGTTTCGTCTGCTGTAGTTGTTCCGAATAAACGCTTTCCGAGCTGAGCAATTTTTTCAGAATATGTATTTTTAACTAACTTTAACCAAGCAGGATATATAATCGATAATGTTGCACCATGAGGAATGTCGAACATTAACGAAAGATTATGTCCAATATCGTGAACACCCCAGTCGCCAACAGATTTTCCGTAAATAGTAATTCCATTAAGAGCTGTAGTTGCTTGTAACATTATGTTTGCACGATAATCATAATTTTCGGGTTCTGCCAGAACTTTTGGAGCATATTCTATAGCTTCTTTTACTATTGCTTCGACAAAACGATCGGAGAGAGAACATTCTCCTTTGCCAAAATACGATTCAAAGGAATGGGCTATTAAATCGACAATCCCGTAGGCTGTATATTCTTTCGATACAGAATATGTGAATTGTGGGTCGAGAAAAGAATGCTTTGGGAAAATTAATGGAGACACAAAACCTATTTTTTCTTTTGTTGCGTGATTTTGTATTACTGCTCCCGAGTTCATCTCAGAACCTGTTGCAGCTAATGTTAAAACTGTTATTATTGGTATTGCTTTTTCGGGTTTCGATTTGAATTTCATTATTGCCCATGGATCAGAGTTATTTGCAATAACTAAGGATGTTATTTTAGCAGTGTCGATTACACTGCCACCACCAACGGCTAATATCACATCAATATGTTCTGTTTTTCCTATTTGTGCAGCTTTAATAACATCTTCAATTATTGGGTTCGATTTAATACCCGAATATTCTTTAATGTTAGCATTTATAGAATTAAGTTGATTAATAACTTTTTGGTAAATACCATTTTTTTTATCGAGTCTTTACCATAAATAAAAAGAACATTCTTTCCGTATAATTTAATTGTCTCGCCCAGTTTGTCGGTAACATTTTTTCCAAAATGAATTTGTGTAGGATTGTGTATTTCGAAATTATTCATATTTTTTTTTATGAGCAAAGATAAATATTAATGTTTAATTAAAATTCTGAATTAGTAACATTAAAAATTTTAGATTAATAAATTCAGCAAGGGTTTAAATTGATTTGTTATTTAATGTATAAGAGTAGTTTCGTTTTTATAATGTTTAATTTTGATATAGGAATTAGTTAGTAATTAATAATCCCTCCCGAACTATCTCTTAAAGCTCCGGTAACTGACGACAAAGTGTTAATTTCGTTTCTTGCTCGCAGAATTCCTAGAAATGCAAATATTAAAGCTTCTTTAAAATCAATAATTTCTTTCGATGGTAGAATAATTTTGTTTTGGGTATGTTGCATTATTCTCTCAATTAAAAATTCGTTGTATGCTCCGCCACCTGTAATTAGTACTTTTTTATTTAACGAATCTTCTAATACAGCTGCAATTTGTTCGGCAATATGTTCGTATAATGTTCGTAGTTTATCTGATATTGAAATATTGTATTTCTCGATTATAGGAATAAAAATATTTACTAGCCATTCTTTTCCAAGCGATTTTGGTCTTTGCTTCGAATAAAATTTAATATTATTAAGTTCCGACAAAAGTTTTTTGTTAATTATGCCCGAGCGTCCTAGTCCTCCTTTATTATCGTAGGAGCGATTAATTTTTTCGCATAAATAGTTAGTAATAATGTTAGCAGGACAAATATCAAAAGCAAGTCTTTCATTGTTTTTCTGAAACGAGATATTTGCAAAGCCACCTATATTAAGACAATAGTCGTATTCCGAGAATAATAATTCATCGCCAATAGGAACTAAAGGTGCTCCTTGTCCGTTTAATGCTACATCAAGAGTTCTAAAATCAGAAACGGTAGTAATGCCTGTTTCTGTAGCAATTACAGCTCCATTGCCAATCTGAAATGTAAAATTATTCTCGGGTTGATGAAAAATAGTGTGTCCGTGAGAAGCAATTATATCTGCTTGTGTCTTTTTGTTTTTTAAAAAAACGTTTATTAATTCACCAATATACTTTCCGTAATTATTATGAAATAATAAAAAATTCTGGGCAGACAAATTCTCTGCCAACGACAATTGAGATTTTATTTTTTCTGAATAGTTGTACGTTTTAGAGTCTAATATCTCAAACGACCAATTATCATTTTTAATAAACTTTGCAAGAACAATGTCTAATCCGTCGAGCGAAGTTCCCGACATAACTCCTATTGCTGTGTAATTATCCACTATTATCTATTCAAAAAATTTTGAATCATTTGATTTATAGCCTTATCTTTTATAGATGAAAGATTATCTTTTGTGTTTTTTTCTAATTCGTTGTCGGAGTTATCGAAACCTTTAATAAAGTAATTGTCTATAACTAATGGTTTGTCAGAGCTAGCTATACCTATCCATTTATCTACCGGAATAATTCCTTCGTTGTTAAATACTGTAATGTCGATAGAGATTTGCGGAATAATTACTGTCTCGTTTATATCTTCGAAAAGTTCGGGATTAGATTTTCTTTTTTCTTCTGTTAATGATTCAATTTTTACTATTATTTTTAAATAATATTTTGAATATCCTTTGCGTAAAGCTTTACTGATAGATGTTTTTGGATATCCGTAATCATTATATTTAACATTGTTTTGAAAAGAATTAACAGGGAGAATTTCTATTTCTAATTGTTCTTCAAGTGCTTCTTCAATACTGTAATATATGTTGTGAATAAGAACAGCTTTAAGCTGATCGTTACCCGGATTTTTATATGTTTTAATATTGTTTAAATAAGAAGAAAGAGATGAAATTTCTTCTTTGAAATTATCCGAAATTTCGAAATGGTACTCAAATAAGGAAAATTGTTTGTTTCGAATGTCTCTCGAGAAACTTTGAGAAATTGATAATATTAATATAAGTGTAAAGATTAATAATTTTTTCATAGTTGTATTGTTTTATCATTAACTAAGCAAAGTTATGAAATTAAGTTTAATAAGTATTTACATATAATCATAAATTAGACCAAAATATTCGATAAATATTTTATCAAATATAAATCTGCATTAAACTATTATATCAGTAAATTAAATTAATACATATGTTTTATCGGAATTCTCGTAACAAAAAGAGAAAAATATTTTGAATATATAAAATCTTTAACATAAGTTTGCAGAGTATCTGGTTTTAGGGAATCGGGTGAAAATCCCGAGCAGTTTCCGCTGCTGTAATCTCCATTTAAACTTTTTATCTATAAGTAAACCACTGTTATTTTAATGGGAAGGTTGATAAAAAGGGAGTAAGTCAGAAGACCTGCCAAAACATATAACATTTGTAGCTTTCGGATAAAAAGCGAGGATGATTAACATTCCCATATTAATTATTCCTTATTTTACCGTTAGTTGCTTATGATTGAATTAATTTGAATTTAATCATTTGTATCTAATGAATTTTTTTAATCCCATATTAATCATATTATTACTTAGTATTAGTAATAATGTTTTTGCATATTCTGTAGAAGCTATACCCGATACTATATATCTCGAAAAGGTTGTTGTTTCAACAAATCGTTTGGTAAATTTCTCTACCGGATCAAAAGTTATGCTGATTGATAAGGGTAAATTAGAATTATATTCATCACAATCAATAGATAAAATTTTATTTGAGCAAAGTATTCTAGATATAAAATCGTACGGAGTGGGAGGTTTGTCAACTGTTTCGATGCGAGGAGCAGGATCGGGACATACTGCTGTATTATGGAATGGTTTTAATTTGCAAGATCCGATGAATGGGGGAGTTAATCTGTCGTTAATTCCGGCAAGTTTTGTCGACAATATTCAGATGCAGTATGGTGGAAACGGAGCTTTGTTTGGTGGAGGTGCTGTAGGAGGAATAATTTATTTGAATAATTTGAACCAATTTAATCAAGGAGTGCATACATCAATATATCAGAGTATTGGTAGTTATAGTAATTATTATTCCGGTGTGAATATCGATTATTCTAGTTTTAAAATGGTTTCGTCGGTACGTATATTTAGAAAGAAATCGAAAAATAATTTTTTATATAAAAATTATGCCCAATTCGGGAGTCCGGTTGAAGAACTCGATAATGCCAAATTATTTAGATATGGTTTATTGCAAACTAATAGTATAAAACTAACAAAGAAACAAACACTGGAAACTCGTTTTTGGTATCAGAATTCCGATAAAGAGATTCAAGCTATGATGACAAATATCGGGGGTAACGAGTCTCAGAATGATGAGTTTTATAGAATTAATGTTAATTGGCAGTATAATAATGATATGCAAACTTATAAGGCTAATATTGCTTTTTTTGATAATAGAAATATTTATAATAATCCGGGAATAAATCAAATTACAAATAATAATGCAGTTTCTACTTTAGGCGAGTTAGAATCGAAATATCGTATCGGAAACAATCATATAGTTAATATCGGAGTACATGGTGTAATTGAATCGGCAAGGTCTGAATTTTATGGAGCTAGGAAAAAACGAGACAGAATATCCTTATTTTCTTCGTATAAGTTTTTTAATAATAGTAATTCTCTTGCCTCAGTTATAAGTTTTCGTAAAGAAATTGTAAATAACAAAATAAATCCGTTTACTTTTTCTATTGGTGTACGAGGAAATATCTTTAATAATATAAGTTTGAATGCGAATTTATCAAAATCGTATCGTTTGCCTACTTTTAACGAATTATACTGGGGTGCATGGGGAAATCCCGATTTAAAACCGGAAAAAGGGTATTCCGAAGATATAGGAATTTCTTATTCTAAAGATTATAAAAATTCAAAATTGCTGTATAATATTTCTTGTTTCAATACTAATATATCAAATTGGATAATATGGTTGCCCGAGGGTAATATTTGGACTCCGGAAAATAAAAAAGAAGTGTGGTCGCGTGGAGTAGAATCGGAACTTAAGTATCTATATGAAATTCGAAAAATTAATGGTAATTTTAATTTAAGTTATAATTATACTAAAACCACCAATAAAACAATTAACGATTTTTCGTTAAAAGGCAAACAATTGATTTATGTTCCATTGCATAAAGTAAATTTTAATTCTGTACTTAAATATAAGTCATATTCAATTAATTATAATCAAAAATTTGTTAGTAAGAGGTTTATTACAGAAAATAACGAAAAAGCTATTGATACTTATATTATTGCAAATGTTGGTGTAGGTAAAAAAATATTGATGAAAAATATTTTGCTCGACTTAAATTTTTCTATTAATAATATTTTTAATGTTAATTACGAAATAGTGGCATGGTATGCTATGCCTCCAAGGAATTATATGCTAAATATAGTTTTTAAATATAAGAATAAAGATAAATAACAGTTTTGTGATATTGTATTGTGCAATGTTGAATTTCTGTATGTTGGTACAATTATCATGTTTTTTTAATTATAAATAATATTAACTCTAAAAAATGAAAAAATGAAAAAGTTAATTTTTTTTAAACTAGGTTTAATAAGTGTTGCTTTATTGATATTTGTTACATCATGCGATAATGATGATGATGATGATGTTCTTAAAGGCAAATATGTTAAAGGAGTATTTATTTCGAATGAGGGAACTTTTGGTGTAGGTAACGGTTCTGTAAGTTTTTATAGTACTGAAGGCGATACTGTTTCGAATAATATTTTTTCGAATATTAATAGTCGTCCTTTAGGCGATGTTGTGCAATCGGTAAGTGTATATAAAGATTATGCCTATATTGTTGTAAATGCATCGAATAAAATAGAAGTTGTTACATATAACGATTTTGTTGAAAGTGGTGTTATTTTAGACCTTTCGCAACCACGCTATTTTGCAGGAATCAATAGTAATAAGGCTTACATAACTCAGTGGGGAGAAGATGGTGCTGTAAAAGTTGTTGATTTAAATACTTTATATGTGACAAAGAGTATAAATGTAGGTTCGGGACCCGAAAATATAATGATAGAGGGTTCGTATGCCTATGTTGCTAATTCGGGTGGATTTGGTAGAGATACTGTTGTAAGTGTTATAGATATTAATACAGATAAGGTAGTAAAAAGTATTAATGTAGGAGATAATCCTGCTGACCTTGTTGTCGATAACGATGGAAGTATTTGGGTATTATGTCGTGGGTATATTAAATATGCTGCCGATTGGAGTATTGCATCTCAAACTTCGGGAAAGTTGGTTAAAATCAATACAAATGACAATACTGTTGAAGAAACTATTGATTTAGGAGAAACAAATCATCCTGCATCATTAGAAATAAATAAAGATGGTAATATTTTATATTTTGGTGGAGGATATGGTTATTTGGGAATATTTACTTATAATATTCTTAATAAATCGTTGTCTGATCAAGCTTTTATAAAAAAATCTTTGTATGGTTTTAGTGTAAATCCCGACAATGGGAATATTTTTGCTTTGGAAGCTGCCACAAATTTTACCGGAAATGGTGTGTTATATAGATATAACTCCGATGGAGAAATTTTAGGTAATTACGAAGTGGGTGTTGGTCCGAATGGAGCCGGATTTAAACAAAAGAGAGAAGATTTTTAAAAAATAAACATGATTTATTTTGAGTTTTAGTTAACCGGAATATGGTAAATTAATACTTGTAAGAATGAAAAATTATATGTTTCTTTTGTTTGTGTTGTTACAAT
The DNA here is from genome assembly GCA_964504155.1 of uncultured Bacteroidales bacterium. Classification (GTDB taxonomy): domain Bacteria; phylum Bacteroidota; class Bacteroidia; order Bacteroidales; family UBA12077; genus CAZDCZ01. The sequence continues at coordinate 8,816 of CAZDCZ010000099.1, forward strand.
AATATTCAGAATAAAAACTGTGTTTATGTAAAACACCTGACTATTCTCAGTCAGGTGTTTTTTTGCATAACTCTTTAAGACAATTTATAGCATCTTATTGGATCACTTTAAAAAGTTGTGGAGAATCATTATAATTCGGGCTGAAAGCCCAATTTAATTTAGCCCGATGGCAACGCCTCGGGTTAGATTATAGATCATTTTGACGTCCTGAAAGGACAACACTCCAAAGATATTTTTCGTTATAATCAATACCATATTCTTCCAAAAACATTAAATATTCTTCTTTATAACTCATCTTTTGATGATGTTTTTCCTGAAACTGAATGTATTGTTTTGTCGTGTAACGAA
>CAZDCZ010000100.1:0-9111 GCA_964504155.1 uncultured Bacteroidales bacterium
TTCAAAACACAGCAAATATAAAATTTTAATAAATTTATTTCCACAACTTTTTAAATTGATCCTAAAAAACGAAACACTATCTATAAATTAAAGATAGTGTTTCGTTTTTTCTTTATTTTGTTTTATTCCCTTAATCGATAATATCGAATCCGGTATATTTTCTTAGTACTTTAGGAACAATAATACCATCGGGAGTTTGATTGTTTTCTAATAAAGCTGCCATAATTCTAGGTAATGCTAATGCACTTCCATTTAGGGTATGAGCAAGAAGTGGTTTTTTCTCTCCATCTTTCTTATATCGTAATTTTAATCTATTTGCCTGAAACGATTCAAAATTCGAAACTGAACTTACTTCAAGCCATTTATCTTGAGCGGCAGAATATACTTCGAAATCGAAGGTTAAAGCAGAGGTAAAACTTAAATCGCCACCACATAAACGCAAAATTCTGTATGGTAATTCCAGACTATTTACAAGATTTTCGACATGCTTAACCATTTCGTCGAGAGTATTGTATGATTTTTCAGGGTTTTGAATCTGCACAATCTCAACTTTATCGAACTGATGCAATCTGTTTAAACCTCTTACATCTTTACCATAAGACCCGGCTTCGCGTCTAAAACATGGAGTATATGCAGTATATTTTATAGGAAAATCGCTCTCTTTAAGAATTTGGTCACGGAAAATATTTGTAACCGGAACTTCGGCTGTAGGAATTAAATATAAATTATCTTCTGTAACATGATACATCTGACCTTCTTTATCGGGCAGTTGACCTGTTCCAAATCCGGAAGCTTCGTTAACCATTAATGGAGGAATTACTTCTTTATATCCGGCATCGGATGCCATATCAAGAAAATAACTAATTAAAGCTCTTTGAAATTTCGCCCCTTTACCTTTATATACAGGAAATCCACTACCGGTAATTTTATTCCCTAATTCAAAATCTATAATATCATACTTCTTTGCAAGTTCCCAATGTGGAATATCCTCATCTTTAGAAGTAATCATTACACCACCTTCTTTAATAGTAATATTATCATTATCGCTATTACCGGCCGGAACCGATTCATGTGGAACATTTGGAACAAGCACTAAAAGACTATTAAGCTCATTATCAATGCCATTTTGTTCATCGAGCTTCTTTTTAATATTTTCTTTTAAATCGGAAGTTTTTTGCTTAGCTTTATTAGCCACATCAATTTGTCCATTCTTAAACAAAATACCAATTTCTTTCGATATTTTATTCAATTCATTCTGTAAATCATCAGCATCTTTCTGAACTAATCGGCGTTGCTTATCAAGTTCTATAATTTTATTGATTATATCTTGAGCATCAAATTTTTTTATTTTTAATCGCTCAATAATAAAATCTTTATTTTCCTTAATAAATTTTAAGTTAAGCATATAATATTTATGTTATGGTTAATAAATAAAAAAATCTCCATCAGTAATACAAATTATGTAAAACTGAGGAGATTAAATTTAAATTAAATATCTTTAATTTTCGAAAGGGATAACAGATACAAAAGATTTGTTATCGCGTTTTTTTCTAAATTCAATAGTACCATTAACTAATGCATATAAAGTATGATCTTTCCCCATACCAACATTTAAGCCAGGATTGTGTTTTGTTCCTCTTTGACGAACAATAATATTTCCTGCTTTTGCATTTTGTCCTCCAAAAAGTTTCACTCCTAATCGTTTACTTTCCGAGTCGCGTCCATTTCTAGAACTACCAGCTCCTTTTTTATGTGCCATGTCTTAAACTATTTTTTAATTAAGCAAGAATATCTTCTATCTGAATTTGAGTTAGATATTGTCTGTGACCATTTCTAACTTTATATCCTTTTCTTCTCTTTTTCTTAAATACAATTACTTTATCGCCTTTTTCATGCGACAAAATCTTTGCAGTAATTTTAGCGTCTTTTACATTAGGTGCGCCAACTTTAACCTTTCCATCATTATCTACTAATAAAACCTTGTCGAACTCAACACTCGAACCTTCTTCACCTTCTAAACGGTGAACAAAAATTTTATTTTCCTTCTCAACCTTAAATTGTTGTCCTGCTATATCTACAATTGCGTACATGATATAATATTTTCTGTTACTTACATTATTTGGAAATGCAAAAGTATAAAAGTTTATCTTATTAGCAAAATTCTTTTACACTTTCTTAATATATATTTTTAAAAAGTTATGCAAAATTAATATGATTAATATAAAATCCAAAAACAATTTACATTAATTGTTAAAAAAACTTAACACAAGGACATCTCTTTTCAAAAGTTTTATTCAAACCAAAATAATGAATATCTTTGTGCAAAAATATTTATTATGGCAAGATTTTTTTATTTACCAAAAAACAAAAAGTTCAACTTTACAACAAGATATTACGACAAACAAAAAGAAGAACTTGAGAAAAGAATAAAAGCTGCAAAAGCAGAATCAGGACAATTAAGTTCCGAAGAACAGAAAAACAATTATGTGCCTAATATTAAAGGTCAGATGAATGGATATTTTAAAAGACCGGTTAAAGAAAAAAAACAATCGTACATACGATTGATATTAATATTAATTGTGCTATTTACGATTGTATATTTTTTATTATTTCGTTAAAATACATTTTTAATGACTGACATTATTCAACTATTGCCCGACTCTGTTGCAAACCAAATAGCTGCGGGAGAAGTAATTCAAAGACCGGCATCGGTTGTAAAAGAACTTGTAGAGAATTCTGTTGATGCCCAAGCTAATTCAATAACAATTAATATTAAAGATGCTGGAAAAACTTTAATACAAATTATTGATAATGGGAATGGCATGTCGGAAACTGATGCCCGTTTATCGTTTGAACGACATTCTACTTCGAAAATACGAAAAGCTGAAGATTTATTTGCCATAAGAACTATGGGGTTTAGAGGAGAAGCTCTTGCTTCTATCGCGGCAATTGCCAGTGTAGAATTAAAAACAAAAACTTATAATACCGACATTGGAACTTGCATTAATATTGAAGCTTCGGAAATAAAAAACCAGGCACCTGTTAGTACTCCCACAGGAACTAGCTTTTCGGTTAAAAATTTGTTTTTTAATGTGCCTGCACGAAGAAAATTCCTTAAAAAAAATGTAACAGAATTTAATCATATAATTAATGAATTTCAACGAATAACATTAACTCATCCCGAAATAGAATTCCGATTGTTTCATAACAATTCAGAAGTATTTCATTTAATAAAATCGAATAAACGACAAAGGATTATTAATATATTTGGGAAAAAGACTAACCAAAATCTTATTACCATACAAACAGAAACAAGCATTATTAATATCGATGGTTTTATTGGGAAACCCGAATATGCTAAGAAAAGATTCGGAGAGCAATTCTTTTTTATAAATAATAGATTTATGCGTAATCCATATTTACATAAAGCTATTATGAATGCATATACCGACATATTACCACACGACACCATTCCTTCGTATTTTATTAATTTAGAAGCAGACCCCAATACAATAGATATTAATATTCATCCTACAAAAACAGAAATAAAATTTGAAGACCAACAAGCTGTTTGGCAAATTTTACATGCTGCAGTAAAACAATCGCTCGGGAAAAACAATATTGTTCCATCTATTGACTTTAATCAAGAAAAGAATTTTTCAATTTCATCGTTAACAAAAGATACTGAAATTCGTCAACCATCGATAGAAATTAATCCCCGATATAACCCATTCGAAGAAGTAAAAAAATCGTTCAATACAAATAAAGACAATATAAACAATTGGGAAAAACTTTACGATAGTTTCGAAAACGAAAATCCTGAAAAAGAAGATAGGCAACTAAGCACTCTTTTATCGACAAATATTAATATCAACTCAAAGAATTCTGAAAACAATAGTATAAGCAATAATTTTTTTCAATTTAAAAACAAGTATATACTAACTCCCATAAAATCGGGATTAATGCTAATAAACCAGAAAAGAGCACATGAAAGAATTTTATTTGAGAAATATATGCTTACATTAGAAAACGAAACTTCAATTACTCAAAAAAGTTTATTCCCTAATACTATAAACCTAACACCTATTGAATACTCGATAATTATTAATATTCTTGACGAAATAAATTCTTTAGGGTTCGAGATTATAGATAATGGAAACAATTCGATAACAGTAAACGGAATGCCTGCAGATACTAACAATAAAGAACCTAAATTAATAATAGACCAACTATTATTCGAATATCAAAATTCGGAAATAGATATTAAAACAAAAGAAAAAGAAAAAATAGCAGAAGCCTTAGCTAAAGCTTCTGCCATTGGATATAATCAAACTCTATGCAATAAAGAGATGATGGAAATTATTGATATGCTTTTTGCATGTTCATCGCCAAATTATTCTCCATCAGGGAAAAAAATAATATCGATAATAAGCACCAACGATATAGAAAAAAGTTTCTTATAAACAAAAATATTAATTTTTATGATAGATTTAAAAAGCGGATTCAGAAATACCCCCCCGGTTGTAAAAAATTTAATAATAATAAATGTTCTATTTTTATTAGCAAGTTTTACAATAAACACAGTATTCAATGGCAGGTTAGAACATACTCTTGGTTTATTCTTTTTTAAATCGGAACAGTTTCACCCATACCAAATTGTTACTCACATGTTTATGCATGGAGGAATCGGGCATTTATTTTTTAATATGTTTGCATTATGGATGTTCGGACGAGTTCTTGAAACAGTATGGGGACCAAAACGATTTTTTATTTACTATTTTGTTACCGGACTTGGAGCCATATTAGTTCATACAGCTGTAAATTATATTCATTACCTCTCTATTGTTAATAATTTATCTCCCGAACTTGTTCAAATTGTAATAGAAAAAGGACATGATGCATTACTTAATTATCAGAACTTTACTAACCCCGAAATGGCAAAGCTAAATATTATTCTTAACACACCTACAATTGGAGCATCGGGAGCCGTTTTTGGAGTATTGCTTGCATTCGGAATGCTTTTCCCAAATACCGAATTAATGTTATTATTCCCTCCTATTCCAATAAAAGCCAAATACTTTGTTATTATTTACGGTGTATTAGAATTAGTTCTTGGATTATCGCAACAAGGAAGTAACATTGCACATTTTGCACATCTTGGCGGCATGCTATTTGGATACATACTTATTAAATATTGGAATAGTAAAAAAAACACTTTTTACTAGAAAACAAAAAAAACATAAGGATATGAGTATAATTGATGAAATTAAACAATCGTTTAAAAACGGAAACACCTTAATAAAACTTATTTATTTAAATCTTGCCGTCTTTTTGGCAGTAAAAATTGTTACAATAGTTTATTTTCTATTTAACATTCAAGGCTCAAGTTTTTCTTTAGTTAATTTATTAGCATTACCTGCCGACATTCATAGCTTAACATATAAGCCATGGACAATTTTTACTTATATGTTTCTGCATGAAGGATTTATACATATTCTGTTTAATATGTTGTGGTTATTTTGGTTTGGTCAAATTTTTCTTCGTTTTCTAAACGAAAAAAACCTGTTAAGCTTATACATTGTTGGAGGTTTATTTGGTGGTTTTTTATATGTTTTATCTTATAATATATTTCCGGTATTTAACCCTACAACATCAATTGCATTAGGTGCTTCGGCTTCAGTTATGGCAATTGTAATTGCAACTTCGGTTTATGCTCCTAACTACACAATTAACTTAATGTTTATTGGGCCGGTAAAATTAAAATACATAGCTCTTTTTTCAATAGTTCTCGATATTTTAAGTATTCCAACATCTAATTCCGGAGGACATATTGCCCATTTAGGAGGAGCGTTATTTGGTTTTATTTATATTTCGCAATATCGAAAAGGGAAAAATATAACTAAAGGTTTTGGTAATATTATGGATAAAATTTTTTCTTTATTTAAACCAAAAAGCAAATTTAAAGTTACTTACAAACGCCCAATGACCGATATTGAATATAATAAAACAAAAGCTGAAGAACAAAAATATGTAGATAAAATTCTCGAAAAAATTGCACAGAAAGGATATAACAGTCTATCGAAAAAAGAAAAAGAATTATTATTTAAAATGAGTAATAAAAAATAATTTTCATCAAAAGAAGTTTAAAATCATTTTTTAGATACAAAATAATTCTTAATTTTATTTTAGACTTAATAAAAAAGCAACTTGTGAAAAATTTTGCTCATAACATATTCAAATATATTAACTATATAATAATAGCTGCATTATTATTATCTTACCTATCGGTTTTTATTAATCCGGCAAAAATTTGGTTCTTGCCATTCTTCGGTTTAGCTTATCCATTTATTTTATTTGCAAACATATTTTTTATCTTCTTTTGGATTTATAGAAAAAGAAAATATTTTCTTTTCTCATTAATTGCAATACTAATAGGTTGGAATAATTTAACCGATATAGTACAAATACACTCGATAAAAAAACCCGATAAAACTGAAAAAACTAAAATTGTTAAAAAACTAAAAATTGTATCTTACAACGTGCAACTTTTTAATCTATACAAATGGACTAAGAACGATAATGCTTACAACAAGATTATTGAATTTATTAAAAAAGAATCTCCGGATATTATTTGCTTACAAGAATTTTATACAAATTCAAGCAATTTAAAATTACAAAATATCATAAATCAGCTTAGCAAAACAAAATATTATCACATTGAATATCCAAATATCAATAATCACTCATACGGCATAGCTACTTTTAGCAAATACCCGATTGTCGACCGAGGAATTATTAGATATGAGAACACATCAAATATTACTATTTATACCGACATTAAAACTCAAGGTAAGATTGTTAGGATTTTCAATAATCATTTACAATCGATACGATTTAAGAAAGACAATTACTCTTTTATTACTAACAGTAAAAACTATTCCGATAATAAAAAGATGAAGGAAATAAAGGATATTTCCTATCGCTTAAAAGATGCATTTATTAAACGAGCCAAGCAAGCAGATATTTTGTCTGAACAAATTAGTGCAACTCCATACCCAATAATCGTATGTGGCGATTTTAACGACACTCCTATATCTTATACATATCATAAAATAAAAGGAGATTTAAACGATGCTTTTACAAAATCGGGCAAAGGATTAGGAACAACCTATATTGGTAATTTTCCTTCGTATAGAATAGATTATTTTTTATATAGCAACGATTTTGCAGTTCAAAATTACAAAGTACCACATATTAAACTATCTGACCATTACCCATTAGTATGCGAGTTTATTATTCAATAATCTAAAAAGGCAATTTATTTAAATCGATATTCCCTCCAGAAAGAATAATTCCAATTTTTTTAGAACGGAAAAGATATTTGTTTTCAATAACCGAAGCTAAAGCCACTGCAGATGAAGGCTCTACAATAATTTTCATTCTCTCCCATATCATCCTCATTGCATCAATTATTGTTTGTTCTTTTACTGTTAAAATATCGTCAACATTATTTCGAATAATTTCAAATGTAAGCGGACTTAAAGAAGTTAATAAACCATCGGCAATAGTTTTAGGTCTTTGAACCGGAATAAAAACACCTTTTTTAAACGAACGATAAGCATCATCGGCTTTTTTCGGTTCTGCTGCATAAACTTTAATATTCGGATTAATAGCCTTTGATGCAATAGCCGTTCCACTAAGCAATCCTCCTCCGCCAACAGGGACAATAATATAATCTAAATCAGGCACTTTCTCTAGAAACTCTATAGCTGCAGTTCCTTGTCCACAAATTACATCGAAATTATTATATGGATGGATAAAATAAGCACCGGTATCATCCTTTACTTTTTTCAACATTTTTTCTCTGGCATCTAATGTTGATTTACAAAAAGTAATATTTCCTCCATAAGTTTTTACTGCTTTTATTTTTATATCTGAAGCATTTTGGGGCATTACAATATAGGCGGGAATATCTCTTTTCTTAGCTGCAAGACTTAATGCTGCAGCATGATTGCCTGACGAATGAGTTGCAACGCCATATTTCATGCTTTTTTCGTTTAACATCTGCACTGCATTAGTAGCACCTCTATATTTAAATACTCCTGCTTTTTGAAAATTCTCGCATTTAAAAAATAATTTTACTTTCAATATAGAATTAATACTATCTGATTTTAATACAGGCGTATCGTGAATAAATCCTTTTATTCTTTCGTGTGCTTCCTGAATGTTTTTATAAGCAGGTATCTTCTTATCCATAATGAAAATTTTTAACTATTTGGTATTTTTTTTAAACTCATCAAATTTATTACTTATCTCTATATATAAATTATATTGAGATATTTGCAAAATAAATTCGCTCGAAAAATTACAATATTTTATGAACTTTAGCAAACTATCCGATTTTAATCCTGTAATTTGCTCAATAATATCTTCGTTAAAAACTTCTCTAATCTGAGCCTCAATATTTTGCTCGCTTTCTAACTCTTTAAGTTTACGAACAGACTTACCTTCTTTGCTAAACATATTATACATAAGACTAATTGGAGAACCAATTGTAGGCTCCGGAATAATTTCGGGATAATTATGCGGCAACGTCTTTGATATTAATGGATTTATTTTATATTCTTCGGGTAATTGCAAATTCAATAATTTATATTTAAAATCGTTATAATCGCCAAGATACAATATTCTAACTTCGGGAATAGTATATATCTTTTCATCTAAATATATATACTCAGAATATTCGCTTTCTTCATAATCTTGCAAATAAATTTTTTTATACTCATACGAAATAGCAGAAATTAATAAAGTATCGGTTCTGCTTGCCCAAATATTAAAATATCCGGTACTATCGCTTATTGCCCCAATATTATTATTAAGATTGATAATATGAGAATATGAAACCGGCTCTAATGATTTTATGCTAACTAATCTACCATAAAAATATCCAAAGTCATCTTGAGCAAAAGTAACTGTTACGTAATAACATATCATAAATAATATAAATATATATATTTTCACGAATCTCAAATTAATCAATTTTTCTTAAAAATATGCACAATATTTAATTGAAAAAAATCTTTAACTCAATTTAACATTATTATATAAAAT
>CAZDCZ010000101.1:0-9008 GCA_964504155.1 uncultured Bacteroidales bacterium
TTTATTAAAAAATGAAAAAACAGAAAAGCCTGGCATTGCAGGAAAAAGACTTAAAGCCGGCTGGAATGAAGACTATTTGCTAAAGAGTCTTAAATATTAAAGTATGAGTTTGCCCTGACTAATCCATTCTTGGTATTTGTTTCTAGTAAATAATTTTGTATTTTTGCAATAAACCTTAAATATAAAATTATGCGTAAATCGTTAATTATTGGATTGTTAGTTGCTCTTATTATTACAATTTTTGCACTAAAGAATGACGAAACTGTAAAAATTTTCTTTTTTTGGGGCGATCCTGTTGAAGGTTCATTATCTCTTGTTTTATTGTTTACTATAATTATTGGAATTGTTATAGGTTATATTTTTGCATTACCAACAATTAATACTTTGAATAAAAATATATCAAAAAATAAAAAAGAAAACGAAAGATTACAAACTCTTATCGACGAATATAAAAAAGAAACAGTACATAAAGAGAAAACTGAAGATGTAGATAAAGAAAAGTAAAATTATTGTATTACTTATAAAGGCTGGAAATTGTGTGTTTCTAGCCTTTTTAGTTACTATTAATAGAATGTTTTCTTTTTATTTTTGATTTGTCTAGTTTGTAACCAACATATACCCATTCGTGTAATCCGTTTTTTAAGTTATATACATTCTTAAAATTTAGTTCGATAGTTAGAATTTCACAAACCGTTACACTCCGTTCTCCATTTGAACAATATACTAAAATAGGATTTGTTTTATCTAAATATCTTGTAATTCGAAGAAGTTCATTCTTGTTCCCGGCATAAACAGAATTTGCAATTCTGCTTTTTCTATATTCTGCGAAAGTCCTAACATCTAAAAGCGAATTATTATTATACGAATTTATTTTTATGTAAAAATTTTCTGATGATAAATTATGATATGTATGATTTTGAGAATATATACCCGAAAAAGGAAGATTCATTAGCAATATTGTTAAAAGGATATTTTTCATAATTTAGTATAATTGCAATTAAGAATTATTATAATTTAAAAAAAAGGCTTTCATATTTTAAAATGTTTAGTTAACTTATGTCAAATTTAATTTATTTGTTTTGTAACAAATAATAGTTTTTAATTAAAAAATAATTTTGTTTTTTTACCTTTATCAATTTGACATTAATTATTAATAATGTTATATAATCTTTAATGTAGTTATAAACTAATAATTTTTACACTATGAAGATTGGAGTTATAATAGGAAGAATAGGAGGAGTTGATGGAGTTGCTTTAGAAGCCGAAAAGTGGATTGAAGTACTTCAAAGAATGGGGCACGAAATATTTATTATTAGTGGTCAGTTCGAAAGCCGAAAAATTGATGTAAAGCACGAAACCAGAGTTCAGGAAATGTCTTTTTTCTCGCCTGAAAGTTTCTGGGGACAGAAAAAAGCATATTTCTTCCCCGATGCCAATGAAGAGGATATTATAGAACATTTTATTTTATATTCCGATATTATTGCCGATAAAATTATTAATTGGGCGCAATTTTATAAACTTGATTTGTTACTGTCTGAAAATGCTTCTGCTTTACCAGCTCATATTTCTATGGGATGGGGAATAAAAAAAGCAGTGAAAAAACTCGGGATTCCTACTATTACTCACGATCATGATTTTGCTTGGGAAAGAGGCGATAGATATATTTCTCCTCACAAGAAAGTAAATAAATTAGTTGAAGAAATTTTCCCTTTATGCTTGCCTAATTCTTTTCATGCAGTAATTAATTTGCATGGACAAAAAACTTTAAAAGAGAGATTTAATAGAGATTCAATAGTGGTTCCTAATGTAATGAATTTCGATTTTGATTATGGGCAAATAACAAAACATAACAAAAATCTAAAAGAAGATTTAGGTTTAAAAAAAGATGATATTTTACTGTTTCAAATTACTCGTATTGTCGAACGAAAAGGAATTGAAATAGCTATTGAACTTATTAAAAAGTTAGAAAACAAAAAAATAAAATTAATAGTTACCGGAAATTATGCCGACGATGCAGGAAGTAAATATTATAATATTCTTGTCGATTTAATTCATAAATATAAAATTAGTAAACAAGTACATTTTGCTTATCATAGTTTTTCTAATAAAGGAGGCAACGATCCAAATATCACAAGTAATTATACTTTGTCCGATGCTTATGCTCATGCTAGGGCATGTACTTATTTTAGTACATACGAAGGTTTCGGAAATGCTTTTGTTGAAGCTGTTTTATCGAAAACACCGATTTTTGTTAATAACTATAAACCTGTATATTGGCCAGATATCGGAAGTAAAGGTTTTAAAGCTGTTATGTTAGAAGATAATGTAATTACCGATAAAGCTTTAAAAGATATGGAAGAAGTTATTTATAACGATAAGCTTAATAAAGAAATTGCAGAATATAATTACGTGTTAGGTAAAAAATATTTTTCTTACGATGTATTGGAAGAAAAATTAAGAGAGCTAATAAATATTGCAATGAAAAAATCATAGCAAGAAAAATAAAATAAAAATCATTTTTCGTTTAATCAATAAATAATAATTCTTCAATTATCTTATCGGATATTAAAATTCCATTGTTTGATAATTTTATTATCGGAAAATGAGAAATAATATGTTTTGAAGCTATAAACTTTTTTGTTTTGCTTAAAAAGTGTTCCACATATTTTTTGTCAAAAAGAGTAGTTAATGATTCAATGTTAACTCCCCACATGGTGCGTAGTTTGGTAATAATATAGTCATTATATTTATCGTTATCAGAGAGTATTTCTATATCGTAGAATTGTTCTTGTTGGCCGATCTTGTATATATATTTATTAATATCAGAAATATTCCATTGTCGAGAACATAAATTGTACGAATGTGCGCTTGGACCGATTCCTAAATATTTTTTATTATTCCAATAATTCGAATTGTGTTTCGAATAATAATTTTCTTTACAGAAATTCGAAATCTCGTATTGAATAAAATTGTTGTTTTTTGCTTTTTCCAAGAGTAATTTATATTCATTAATACTTTCTAATTCCGAAACAGATTTAAGTTTATTGTTTTTTAATAAATTGTAAAATTTGGTTCCTTTCTCATATGTTAAATGATATGCAGAAATATGTTGAATATATAATTCAAAAACCTTATCGAGATTTTGTATCCATCTTTCTTGGGTCATTTTAGGTAAACCGTAAATTAAATCAACACTTATATTATTAAAACCTATATCCTTAGCATTTTTTATGGCATCAATAGCCTGAATAGCAGTATGTCGTCTGTTCATTAAAATTAAATCATCATCAAATAACGACTGAATACCAATACTCAAGCGGTTTATTTTTGTGGTTTTAAGTAGTTTTAAATATTCAATAGTAAGATCATCAGGATTAGCCTCAAAAGTAAATTCGAGATTTTTCGACAGACTGAAATTATTAACTATAATATTATATAAGTTATTTATCTCAATATTGTTAAGTATAGATGGTGTTCCTCCACCAAAATATATTGTTTCTATAATTTCGTTATTAAGATAATCTTTTCTTAATACAATTTCTTTTGAAAGTGCCGTTATGAGATTATTCTTATTCTCAAAATTTGTTATTGAATAAAAATCACAATAAAAACATTTTTTTCTACAATAAGGAATATGTATATAGATACCTGCCATTTTTTTATTAATTGCTAAACAATAGTACTTATAAATACAGCCTTTCAAGAATATTGAAAGGCTGTATTTATAATATTAAATTTTTAACTTTATTTAATCTTATTAAATTTATATCCAATAAATATTTCGTATGTCCCGCTAGAATATCTTCTTAATTCTGAGGTTGTAATATCATACGATACTCCAAAAAGTATTTTGTTTTCGTAATTATAGCCGACCAGTATAGAAAAAGCATCCCCTGTTCGGTACGATATTCCGCCCCATACCATTCTTTGATATGTTAATTTTACATTTAACTCTGCTTGAAGTTGAGAAGGAAACATTCCTTTAACTAATAATGATGGTTGCAATAATAAATTCCTATTTAGAATAAAATGAGCTCCACCGGTTAAATAGAAATGTTGTTTTAGTCGGTTTATTCCTTTATTGCCGTATACAGAATCTATGGTCTCGTGTAAATTTAGCTTATTACCTAAAAGCTGATGCGAGGATAAGCCTACAAAATAATATGTAGAATATAAATATACTCCAACACTGGCATCGGGTAGATATGAAGTTTCTACACCACCTGTAAAAACAGGGTCATCAGCAACTTCATCGCCAATATATATTGCAGTACCATCAAGTTTATATTGCATAAAACCAAGAGAGATACCACCGGATATTCTCATATCGTCGTTAATATTAAAATTATAAGCCCAAGTCCCAGTTAGCGATAATCTGCTTGTTGGTCCTGTATCGTCGGTATATATATATCCTCCAACTCCCATAGGTTTTTCTTTAAGAGGGCCATAAGCGCTAATGCTACTAGTTCGTGGAGCATCTGTCATGCCTACCCATTGTATTCGACTATTTGCGCGTATCTGGTAATAATTATTTGTTCCGGCAATAGCGGGGTTAATTAGATACTCGTTAAACATATACTGAGTATAAAACGGTAATTGTTGCCCCGACGAATACTTTGAAGTACAGAAAGCAAAAGCTAGAAGTAATATGAATATTTTGAAATATTTCATTGTTCTTTTTTTTATTCTCATATAAATTTTTCTTTGAGCCTAATTTAAAATTATCTGGCTATTGTTACCGAACCTGTTATTGGTTTCATGTTTTTTTCTTTTACATCAATTACAAAATAATATGTTCCTGTTGGCATATCTTTGCCATTAGTTGATGTTCCATTCCAACATTTTTTAGAATCTGTATTTTGATATCCTTTTTGTTTGAAAATTAAATTTCCCCATCGGTTATATACTAGTACTTCAACATTTGGATAGTTGTCGATATTTTCAATATGCCAATAATCATTCTTCCCATCTCCATTTGGAGAAAATCCCGAATAAGGTTTAGTCTTTGGAACTAGATTAACAAAAATAGAATCGGATTCTTGACAACCAAATTCTGTAGTTGCAATAATTTTATATAATTGCGACTGAGTAACAGTTAAAGCCGATGTTAAATTATATGGGTCATCTATTCCACTTGAAGGATGCCATTCGTAAGTAGCTTCAATAGTATCATTCGCTGTAGCTTCTAATGTTGTACAGCAGTTTCCTTCAAGAACATATTTTTGACCATCGTTTTCGCCATCATTATCAATAACATGTAAGTCTAGCTTAGGATACATAAATACTCTACGAGAATCGGTATCTTCACATTTGTTATTAATAGCAATTAAGGTATATAAGGTTTCTTCGTTTGTTATAAATGAAGTATCCATCGATGAGGATGAAACAATATATCTGTTGCTTTTTACATAAGCACCTTCGTACCATTGCCAAATAATTGAATCGGCTCCGGCTGTATTTGCTGTTAATATTACATTCTTTTTATAACAACAAGTATCCTTGTCGTTATTAATTAAAGTTTTTATGTAGTAAGTATTATCAAAATTAATTGTTTCAGTAATGATTTTTTCACAACTATTTTCGTCTGTAATGGTTAAAGTATATGTCCCACCGGTAACGCCAATTAAATCTTCTGTAAGTTGTCCATCTGACCATAAATAAGTAAGGTTTCCTGTTCCACCGGTAACATCAATTTCTATACTACCTATATCCGATTGACCGGTTCTTAAATGACCATTTTCGCAATAGGCATCTGTAATGTTTGTGTTTGAAACAAAAATTGCTTGAGGATCTAATAATTCTACAGAATCTTCATATATACATGATGTTGGTGTATTAGAATCGAGAACTGTAAATTTATACCATCCCGGACTTAAATTATCTGCAATAGAGTCTGTTAATGCTCCATCATGTTCCCAAACATAACTGTAAGGCGGTTTGCCTTGATTTGGAGTAATGGTAATTTTTGCATCAGATAATCCGTTACAGCTAATACTATCGACAGTAATAACTGCCGATAATGCTTGTGTTTCGGTAATTACTGTATCTATTGTAGCAGTACACAGATTATCGTCAATAACCGAAATGTTATAAATTCCGGCATATAAATCAATAAATAATGAAGTTGCTTGATAACTATTTCCATCATCAATAGAATATTCAAGACTACCTGTTCCTCCGCTAGCATTTATGTTTATTGAACCAACTGTATCTGCTGCAGTACAATTAGTAACATTAATAATGTCTAACGACGATATTATTAATTCAGACGGTTCGGTAATTGTAATAGTTGTATCTTTTGTACACATTCCTTCATCGCGAATAGTAATGGTGTATGTGTTAGCAAATAAATCTTTGAAAGTGCTATCGATTTGATAGTCTGTTGCATTTAAGCTAAATTCTAAATTGCCATTTCCTCCACGTGCAAAAACTTTTATTTGTCCAGTACTGTCTCCATAACACTTTTCGATATTTGTTATTTGAAGCGAGTCTATAATTATTTGCGGTGGTCCGGTAACAGTTAATACAGTATCTAATACTTTAGAACAAGCTTTTGCATCTTCTACAACAATATTGTAATCGGCTTCTGCCAAATCTGTAAATAATGAATCGGGCGAGAAATCTGTTCCTCCATTAATTGAATAAGATAAATCTCCTGTTCCTCCACTCGACCATATGGTAATTGTTCCATCATTTCCACTTCCTAAACAAGTAGTAGGAGTAACTTTTACAGAATCGATACTTATAGAATCGGGTTGAAGCATATAAATAGTATCTCCAAACTGTTCACATCCATTAGCATCCATTACAGCTACATAAAATGTGTCGGGACTTAGTGAGGTAAATAGTCCATTATTGTCTAAGTAAGTTGCTCCACTATCTATAGAGAATGTGTAGGGCTGTATGCCGCCTAATGTATCGTAAATTTGTATTTCCCCATTATCAGAATCATAACATGTTATTTCTTTTATAGAAGTATTATATGTTATTTCTGTTGGTTCGGTAATTATTATTGTTGTATCTTTTGTACAGCCTGAAATATCTATTATTGATACATTATATGTGTCGGTTGCAAGATTATTAAATATATAACCGCTAGGTTTAAAATCTCCTCCTATAGAATAAGTTAATGGAGGTGTTCCTCCGGTAAATTCAAGTTTAATAACACCCGATGTATCTCCATAACATTTATTATTAACAATAGAATCGTTAGTAATTACAATCTCAGGTGGTTCAATTACTGTTACAGAATCAATAGCAGAACATCCATGAGAATCTGTAACTTTCAAATAATATTTTCCTACACATAAATCAACAGTATCTTTAGATGCTAATGGAGAGCTAAAATCGAGGCTATTACTCCATTCATAAGAAATATATGGAGGTTGACCACCAGAAGCTGTTCCTACTGCTGTTGCATCACATAAACCGAAGCAAGATGTAGTTAGTCCTGTTATTGGTAATGTATAATCTGTTATTGCATAGTCTCCTGTACCGTCATATTCATTTATTATCATATTAATTGAAGAATCAGCATATAATACCGATTCAAATACACCGGATGTATTAAAATCAGAAAATTTAATTGTTGCTTCTTCAAGTAAACCGTCATAATCGCCTAAATTCCTATTGTCAACTAATCTAATTCTCCAAGCACCATTTGAAGGATCCTGATTCTGTAATTTTTCCTTCCAATTACCGGAAAATTTATATCTGCCTGATATTGGAGTGCACGATGACATTGGCGCTATGCCTGATGTATCTAAAGGATCATTATAAAATTTGTATATACCAGAAGTATTAAAGTTGCCTGGAAATGCAGAAGTACAATATGGTTTAAGCTCAACAACAGAATCTAAAGGAGAAACCAAATAAACTCCCAAATAAGGCATATAATCATGGTTAGATAATTTAACATATACATCAATATGTGTTGAAAGGGAATCAATAGAATAAGGTGATGGTTTACCAATTGAAACTAATAATTCCGGCAAATATGTTATTCTAATAGTATCTGTTGCCGCAAGACATGGAGCATTACCAGAAGCGTGTAATACCAATTCTACTGTTGTTCCTCCATCAGAATTATCCGGTGTATATTCCGGATTAATAATAGTTGTATTATTTAAGCTTCCATTACCTGTTAGGATTTCCCAGTTAACACTGCTAGAATTAGTTGTGTCTGCATCTATAATTTGATAAGGTGTTCCATAACATAAGGTAGTATCTTCCCCTGCATAAGCAGTTGGCTCTGGTATTATTGTTATGGTTATTGTATCGGAATAAGCTGTACCAAAACCTAGATCAGAAATGGCTTTTCTATTATAATAAGTTGTTTCTGTAAGATTATTCGTTTCGGTATAGGTGGCAGTAGTAGCACCAGAGATGTCAGTCCATAGCCCAACTCCTGTTTTCATTTGCCACTGATAAGTAAATCCTCCACAAACATCGGCAGATGCTTCATTGGTAAATGGATTTGGACTTGTATTATAACAAACCGATTGATTTGCATCAATTAAACCTCCATCAACATCATCGTAAATATTTACATTGAAGCTACATTCTATGAAATTACCTGAGGCATCTTCAATATGATAAGTTACAGTTGTAGTCCCAATATTAAAAGTAGTACCCGAAATATCATTAATACCTGTAGCTGGGGAATTACCCGTTGTAGCTCCTATCATCGACCAAGTTTGTAAAGTAACACCACAATTGTCATTAGTAGCAGTTGGAGCTAGTCCATTAACAACTGCAGAACAACTTCCATCTTGTATTACAGAAACATCACCCGGACAAGTAATAGTAGGATCTTCGTTATCGGTAACAGTAACAGTAAAGCTACATTCGGCGAAATTAGCTGCGTTATCTTCGAGATGATAAGTTACAGTAGTTATACCTGAATTAAAAGTAGTTCCTGAAATATCGTTAATACCTGTAGCAGGAGAATTTCCTGTTGTTGCACCTGTCATCGACCATGTTTGTAAAGTAAGCCCACAATTATCATC
>CAZDCZ010000102.1:0-8528 GCA_964504155.1 uncultured Bacteroidales bacterium
GGAAGTAATACTGTTAAATCAAGTACATCACTTAAAGCATCAAAACAACTTAAAGAAAACGGTCGCTCTGATTTAACTTATGATAATCCGTTTACAGACATGGAATTTGTTGATGAACAAATTAAAAACAATAAGAAAATTTATAAAATTTTTAATGTTCTCAAAGCGAGATATAGTAGTAGAATGTCTTTTAAAGGGCTAAAATATAATCACCTTACATTGTTTATCTTGAATCAAAAAGCTATACTAAAAAGAACATATCGGTTTTTCAAACCAGAAAATTATTTTAACAAATGATATCATTCATAATCATAGGCCGAAACGAAGGTTGGAAGCTCACAAAATGTTTTCATGGAGTTCTGGATACCATAAAAACAAATAATTTAGAGGACTACGAAATTATTTACGTTGACTCCAACTCAACAGATGATAGTATTGAAAGAGCCAAACAATTTTCTGAAATAGATATTTATAAATTGACAACAATATATAATGCTGCTATTGCCAGAAATTTGGGAGCCAATAAGGCAAAAGGTGATGTTTTGTTTTTTATTGATGGTGATATGGAAATTTCCCTGGAATTTCTATCTTTGGTTTATTCAGAAGAATCGGGATTAAAATATCCTTTTGTATCAGGTCAGTTAAAAAATTATAATTATAACAAACAAGGAAAGTTTCTCAATAATACTTGGCAATATAAACAAGTACTAAACGGTGATCGGTATTTTACTACAACAGGAGGCATTTTTTTAATTGAAAGAGATATTTGGAAAGCCGTAGGCGGAATGGATAATCGTTTTAAACGAGGTCAAGATTTAGAACTTGCCTTAAGTATAGCTCAAAAAGGAATTAAAATATTGCGAAAGAAAGAAATAATTGCCAATCATCATACCATTTCATATACGCACAAAACTAGACTGTGGAAAACTCTGTTTTCCGGAGATATTTCTTATTCTAACTCATTTTTATTACGAAAACACATATTGAATCCACAGGCGTATGTTAAGATTGCAAAATCCAATTACACTTTGTTGAGTTTCTTTTTTTTCTTGGGAATCTCCCTGTTTTTGCATAATTTTTATTTCTTAAGCGGTTATATTATTATCCTTATTTTTAAGGTATATAAACAGAAAAAGAAAAATTTGTTAGAAATAATGGAATTGTTTTTATTCTATCCAGTCCGAGATCTTGTTTTTCTTTTTTACCTGTTTGTTCCCATGAAAAAGATAAATTCAACTGAAATACATTTTATTAAAATTCAATAATGAGTTATCGTATTACGTCAACCATTGATCCTGCTGTTTGGGTAAAATTTATTTACAATCACCCCCACGGCAACATCTTCCAAGCCCCGGAAATGTATGAAGTATATTCAAAAACAAAAAATTATAAACCAATATTTTTAGCTGCAGAAGATGATAATAAAAACGTAATTGGAATTTTGTTAGCCGTTATTCAAAAAGAACATAAAGGGATATTAGGTAAATTCTCTGCCCGTTCTATTATAATTGGAGGCCCTTTAGTAAAAGATAATAAGCCGGAAATTATAGAATTTTTGCTAAAAGAATACAATAAAGAAATTAAAGGCAAAGCAATTTATACACAAATAAGAAATCATTGGGAGTGGAATAAAACTGAGAAGAAAATTTTTGAAAAGTATGGCTTTGTTTACGAACCGCATTTAGATATTATCCATGATTTAACCGTAAAAAAGGAAGATATATGGAATAATATAACAGGGAAAGCACGTAATAAAATACGAAAATCACTAAAAAACAATATTGTATTTGATGAATTAAAATCAATAAATAATGTTACGAAAAGTTACAAAATATTGGAAGAAGTATATAAAAATGCAAAGCAACCTTTAGCTGATTATAGTCTTTTTAAAAATGCTTATCTTGTTTTGTTTGATAAAGGAATGTTAAAAATATTTGGAGCCCTTTATAATAAAAATATTGTTGGAATAAGAATACAATTAATTTATTGTAATTGTGTGTATGATTGGTATGCAGGTAGCAAAAGTCAATATTATAAGTTTAATCCAAATGATTTTTTACCATGGAAAGTTATTGAATGGGGTAGTAAAAATGGATATAAATATTTTGATTTTGGAGGAGCTGGAAAACCAAATATACCATATGGTGTGAGGGATCACAAGTTAAAGTTTGGAGGGAAATTGGTTGAGTTTGGCAGGTTTGAGAAAATACATAATCGGTTTTTATTTCAAATAGGTAAAATAGGATTGAAATTATATAAAAAAATAAAATAAATGGTTTACGCAAGTACTACTACATACAAGCAAGTTGGTTTTTTTGTTAAATTAAAAGTTAAAATTGGCAAAAAACTTGCAAAAAGTTTTCCTCATAATACTATGCGTACCTTGGGTTTAAAAATGTGTGGTTTTGATATTGGTAAAAAAGTTTATATTGGAGAAGATTTAATTATAGCAAGTATAATTTCAGAAAAATCATGTAATCTAAAAATTGGAAATAGAGTTGCTATAGGTCCTAGGGTTACTTTATTGTTGTCTTCTGATGCAAATTGGTCACATTTAATGCAAAAAATAGAACCTATTAAAGGCAAAATTATTTTGGAGGATGATTGTTGGATTGGAGCTGGAGTAATAATTATGCCTAATGTTACTATAGGCAAAAGTGCTATCGTTGGATCAGGAGCTGTAGTTACAAAAAATGTCAATCCTAATACCATTGTTGCTGGAGTACCTGCTAAAATAATAAAGGAAATAAATTAAATGAATAGACCAAAAATAATAGAACTTCCAAAAATAGAAGATCCCAGAGGAAATCTTTCCTTTGTAGAAGAGAATAATCATATTCCCTTTAAAATTGAACGAACTTATTGGATATATGATGTTCCAGGCGGTCAAATTAGGGGAGGCCATGCCTTTAAAAAACAAAAAGAGTTTATTATTGCTTTATCGGGAAGTTTTGATGTGCTTGTTGATGATGGAACAAAAAAAGAAACATACACATTAAACAGGTCATACTATGGACTGTTTATTCCGAAAGGCTATTGGAGGCAAATGAGAAATTTTTCAACTAATTCTTTGGCTGTTGTATTAGCATCTACCTACTTCGATGAAAAAGATTATATCAGGGATTATGATTCTTTTCTAAAATTTAAAAAACTCATTTAAAATAATGAAGAAAAATAATGTATCTGATTGTGTAATAATAGATTTGCCGCAAGTACATAGTATTGCAGGTAATATTACTGCAATTGAAAATAATAAAAATATACCATTTGCTGTAAAGCGCATATATTATTTATACGATATTCCTGGCGGTGAAGATAGAGGAGCTCATGCACATAAAACACTTCAGCAATTTATTGTTGCTGCAAGCGGTTCTTTTGATATAACATTAGACGATGGTTTAAATAAACGAACCATTAGTTTAAATCATCCCAACAAAGCCTTGCACTTAGTACCCGGCATATGGAGAGAACTTTCAAATTTTTCTTCAGGAGCAATTTGTTTAGTTTTAGCTTCTAATAGATATTTAGAACAAGATTATATTCGTGATTACAGCAAGTTTTTAACTCATAATTTTCTTAAATAATGTTGATCTGTATTGCCGGAAAAAATTCTATTGCTGTTAATGCACTTAGATTTCTCATCGAAAAAGAGATACCTATACACAATCTTTGCGTTTGTATTAATGCAACAGATGATGGACTACATGGTTGGCAACCTTCATTAAAAAAATATGCTGAAGATTTTAAAATTCCAATTAAAACCTTGCAAGAACTTTATAAAATAAAGGATTTAATTTTCCTTTCAATGGAATTTGATAAATTAATTAAACCAAATAAATTTAAATCTAAAAAACTTTACAATATACATTTTTCCAAGTTGCCATCTTATAAAGGCATGTATACATCTGTTTGGCCAATTTTAAATGGAGAAACCGAAATGGGGGTGACTCTCCATATTATTGATCATGGAATAGATACTGGAAATATCATTGATCAAATAGTTTTTCCACTTTCATTTGGTGAAAATTCTTATGATTTGTATTGTAAGTTTTTGAATTATGCTTTTATCATATTTAAACAAAACTGGAATAACCTTAAAACAACAGACCTTAAAGGGGAGCTTCAGGCTATCATAAATTCTAGTTATTATTCTAAAGATACTCTTGATTATAGAAATATTTCTATAAATCTTAATGCTACAGCATATCATTTGCAAAATCAAATTCGGGCATTTAATTTTAGACCTTATCAATTACCAAAGGTTAAAGGATATACAATATCTCATGTAAAAATAACGAATGAAAGATCGTCTAAGAAACCTGGGACACTCCTTAATTCCAATAATATTTCAATGACATTTGCGACTATTGATTATAACATTATCTTGTTTAAAGATAATTTAGATGAAATAATATGCTCAGCTAAAAATGACAATATAGTTTTTATTAAAGAGGCATCAAAACTTGGTTATCAATTAGATGAAAAAAATGAAAAGGGTTGGACTCCACTAATGGTTGCTTCATATAACGAATCATATAAAGTATTTAATTACTTGTTAAATTGTAACTGCAATGTTAACGCTATTAATAATAACGGCACCAGTGTTTTAATGTATGCATTAACTTCTGCTTCTAAAACAAGCAATTTACATTTTATTAATTCCTTACTAAAAGCAGGAGCCTGTATAAAACATACAGACTATAAAGGTATTAATGTAATAGAGTATGCAAAACTTTATGGAAATAAATTGGTAATATCTACATTAGATGGATTTTATGAAAATAAATAAAAAACTATTAAGATGAATATAAAATTTCTTGATTTAAAAGAAATAAATAAACGATATACTTCAGAATTAAAACAAGTTGCTGCTGAAGTTATTGATTCTGGATGGTATTTATTAGGAGAAAGGGTAAAGCAATTTGAAAAGAATCTATCTCATTATATTGGAATAAAACATTCTATAGGGGTCGGTAATGGATTAGATGCTCTTCGTTTGATATTACGTGCATATATTGAAATGGGAATTATGCAGGAAAGAGACGAAGTTATTGTACCCGCCAACACTTATATTGCTTCTATATTGGCAATTACAGATAACAGGTTAAAGCCTGTATTTATTGAACCGGATATACTTACCTCTAATTTAGATATTTCTAAAATAGAAGAGAAAATAAATAGTAAGACTAAAGCTATAATGGTCGTTCATCTCTATGGACAAGTATGTTGGTCAGATAATTTGAAAAATATTGCAAAAAAATACAATTTAAAAATAATTGAAGATAATGCACAAGCTATTGGAGCAGAATGGAATAGTATTAATACTGGTGCACTAGGAGACGCAGCCGGCTTTAGTTTTTATCCCGGGAAAAACTTAGGAGCTTTAGGTGATAGCGGTGCTGTAACTACTAATGATACTACTTTGGCTAATATTATACGAACCTTAAGTAACTATGGTAGTAATAAAAAATATGTAAATGATTATCATGGTTTAAATAGTAGAATGGATGAAATGCAGGCTGCATTCCTGACTATAAAATTAAAATACATTGATAAAGAAAACCAACACAGAAGAGAAGTAGCACAATACTATATGGATCACATCAAAAACTCCAAAATTGTTTTACCATTAACCCAAAACTTGAAACTCGAAACTCGAAACTATTTAGGACATGTTTGGCATTTATTTGTTATTCGTACCTCTAATAGAAATGATTTACAAGATTATCTAACTAAAAATAATATTCAAAGTTTAATTCATTACCCTATTCCTCCGCACAAACAGTTAGCCTATCGCTTTTTTAATCATTTTAAATATCCAATAACAGAAAAATTGAGCAATGAAGTATTAAGTTTGCCTATCGGTTCTCATATTAGCCGAAAAGATTTAGAATATATTGTAACCATAATTAATAAATTTTAATAAGAATGAATATTATAATAGGAATTTCTCATCCTAAACATGTATATATTTTTAAATATTTATATTTTAAACTAAAAGAAGCAAATCATAGTGTTTTAGTATTGGCATCCAATAAAGAAATGACTTGCGAGTTATTAGATAAATTTGGCATTAACTATGTATTAATGGGTGTGAATAAGAAAAATTTGATTAGTAAATTATTACAAGTAATTAAGTATTTTTTTATAACATTTTTTTATGCAATAAAATTTAAAACAGATATTTTTATCGGTTTTGGTTATATTCATTTTGCCTTAGTTAGTTTTATATTAAGAAAACCGTTTATCTTTCCAGATGATACTGAAGTAGCTAAAACTTTACATAAAATATTAATGCCTTTTACAAGTGCTTTTTTAACAACTTCCGGATTTAAAAATAAATTGTCCAATAAACAAATTTGGTTTAACGGAAATCTTGAATTATTATACTTACATCCAAAAAGGTTTAAAACAGAAACATTTAAAAAACCAAATGAGAAATATGTTTTATTGCGGTTTGTTTCATGGAATGCTTTTCACGATGTAGGACATCATGGTTTGTCATTTCAAGCTAAGAAACAGTTAGTTAATGAGGTTTTAAAATATGCAAAAGTTTACATTGCTTCAGAAAATGATCTGCCCGATGAATTTAAAAAATATCAGTTAAAAATTCCACCTGAGAAAATACATGAATTTGTTTATGGAGCAGAGCTTGTAGTAGGAGAGAGTCCTACAATGACAACTGAATCTGCAGTTCTTGGAACACCTGCAATTTGTATTTCTTCCTGGGCATGTAATAGTTTGGGGAATTTTTCAGAATTATATAAAGATGATATGATCTATTGTTATCACCCTGACGAAGAAAAAGCTGCAATACAAAAAGCAATTCAATTGCTATCCACTAAAGATTTAAAGAATATTTGGAGGGGAAAAGCAGAAAAATTTATTAATTCAAGAATAGACCTTGCAGAATTTATGGTCTGGTTTATTGAAAACTACCCCGAAAGTCACAAAATAATGAAAGAAAACCCCGATTATCAAAATAGATTCAAATAAGCATGAATGTTTTTCATATAGGCACAATTGCATTTGAAACTGCAGATACAAAAAGAGAACTTAAATCAATTGGCGGTATTTCCGGTTATATTATCGAGCTAATTAATTACTCATTGTCAAAAGGTATTCGTATTGGTTTTATCGGTAAAATCTATAATTATTCAAAAAACAAAAACCTAAGTTATATTCAGGTACAAAATAAAGTTACCAGTACTAATAAGTTTTTAATACATCTTCTTTATAAATCTTTAATAACAAAGCTTCCACCCAAAGCTATTATTCATGCACACAGACCGGACCATTTAGCTGCGTTTATCATATTTAATAACAGACCTTCTGTAATAAGTCTTCATGGTCAACAGGCCCATACTGTCAATATTAGAAAAGGGAAGCTTATTCGTACTATTTATCAGGTTTTAGAAAAATATGCTGTTAAAAAAGCAAAGGCTTTGATAGCTGTTGATCCTATCACAAAAGATTTTTATTCAAAATTGTATCCTAAGTATCAGCAGAAAATACATACAATTCCTACAGGTGTAAATACAAATGTATTTTATTCTACAGAAAAGAGTATATCAAGAAAAAAGTTGGGTTTTAAGGAATCCGATAAAATAATTATTTATGTAGGACGCATTGAGCCACCTAAAAGAATTGATATTATCATAGAAGCTCTTCGCTTAATAGTTCAGAAAGATAATAATTACAAAATGGTTTTAGTTGGCGACGGTGTATTAATGGATGACATGAAATCTTTATCTTCAAATTTAAACTTGAATGATAATATTTATTTTATGGGTGTGCGTAAAAGAAACGAATTGCCTTTATTATTTAATTCTGCTGATGTATCTGTTCTTATTTCCGATAATGAAGGCAGTCCGCTATCTGTAAAAGAATCATTAGCTTGTGGAATACCCGTGGTGGCAAATGCCGTAGGTGATATTTCTGAACTAATAAAAGATTCACATAATGGCTTTATCATTAATAAAAACGACATTCACGATATTGCCAATAAATTACAATTATCAATACAAAATACTAAAGTATTTAAGCAAAATTGCATTGATTCAATAAAATCTTATACAATTTCTCATGTAAGTGATGATGTAATTAAGCTATATAATAAAATTTTGAATGAACAATAATGCATATTATATAACCGGACCTGACGGTAGTGGTAAAACAAGCTATATAAAAGAATTAGAAAAAAAATTTCTGGATCAAAACCTTAAAATAAAACATATCTGGTTGCGCTCTCCTAAAATTTTGTCAAAGCCATTAATGGCATATTGTAGAATTGTGGGTTTAACACAATACAAGTTTATTGATGGTGTTAAGTATGGTAAGCATGAATTTTATAAATCGAAATTTGTTTCTTGGCTTTTTCCGGTTTTACAATTAATAGATTTTAAGCTAAAGTGGTATGTTTTTAAAAGAAATATTGGGAAATCCGATATTTTGCTGTTTGATCGTTTTGGTATAGATACACTTGCCGATTTAATGGTTGATACCGGTAGAATGGATTTGCATAATAC
>CAZDCZ010000103.1:0-8432 GCA_964504155.1 uncultured Bacteroidales bacterium
GTCCTGTAATACGATTACGAATTGCTCCGGCAACCATTGCAGTATTTAAGCCAAAAGAAGTCATTTTTTCCTGATCTAAAACTAATTGTAATTCGGCTTTTTCCCTATCGCGACTTATTAAAACATCTTTTACACCTTTTGTTCTGTTAAATGCCGCAGCAATTTTTTCGGCAACAATATTGGTATGGTCAAAACTGTTTCCGAAAACTTTCACTTCCATGTTACTTCCGCCGCCCATACCCATGCCACTTGACATACGTGCATTTCCGGGGTCAACATAATACTTTTCTACTTCAGGCAATATTTCAATATCTTTTCGCATTTCGTTGGCTATCTCAAAAATATCTCTTTTTCTATCCTGATGGGGTGTCATTTTAAAAGTATAATTGATAATATAGTTTCCTGTTTCCATAAAAACTGATGCCATACTATTTTCATCACCCACGCCTGCACTTGTTGAAAGCATTTCTATCTCAGGGTATTTAGCCATAAATACTGAGTCGAGATACTCTGCCGTTTTAACTGTTTCGTCAAGTTTTACACCTTGTGCCAGTTTAACTTGTGCACCCATTTGGTCGTTATCCATTTCAGGCATAAATTCTGAGCCAATAAACTTGGTCAGAAAAAGAGAAGAAACAAATATAAGCACTGCAGCACCAACCACTAACCAACGATGACCTACTGCCCATGATAATGTTTTTTCATAAACATCATCAATTTTGTCGAGTAAATTTTGTGAGAAATAGAAAAGTTTTCCACCAATAGTTTTTCGGTTTGGTTCTTTTACGCTTAAAATTTTAGATGATAACATCGGAACAAGTGTCAATGAAACAATTACCGAAGTAACGATAGAAATAGTTACTACCCAACCAAGTGGTTTAAAAAGAATACCTGTTACACCACCTAACATAGTTAAAGGAAGAAAAACGGCAATAATGGTAAGTGTTGAAGCTATAACAGCCATACTCACTTCAGATGTTCCATAAATGGCTGACTCACGGGCAAAGCCCCCTCTTTCTAATTTCTTGGTAATATTTTCAAGTACTACAATGGAGTCGTCAACCACCATACCAATAGCAATGGTCAATGAAGAAAGTGTAATAATATTGATAGTACCGCCGGATATATACATATAAATAAAACCGGCAATCAGCGAAATAGGTATTGAAATTGAAACAATAAAAGTTGCCCGCCAACGACCCATAAAAAACATAACAACAATAACAACAAAAAATAATGCGAAAAGGATGGTCTCACTCAAATTACTTACCGCAGACATTGTATATACAGAGGTATCCATCAAAACATCAACTTTTACATCGGGAGGTAAAGTTTTTTTAATTTTTTCGAGTTTTTCTTTTATTTTTTTTGCTACCGTTACTGTATTGGCATCTGATTGTTTTTGAATCATCAAACGCACATTCTTTTTTCCATTGGAACGTTCGAACGATTTTATATCTTTTAAACCATCGTTAATAGTTGCAACATCTTTTAAATAAACAGGCCGATTATTAAAATTGCTTATTATAATGTTTTTAATAATATCGCTATTTTCAAATTCGCCTTGTACACGAAGTTGTAAATCCGATTTACCCATTTCAAGGCTTCCTGATGGCAGATTTAAGTTGTTGGCTGCAAGAACACCACCAATTTGTTCAACCGATAAATGATAAGCATCTAATTTTCTGGGGTCGATATCAACCATAATAGCCCTTACAGGTGCACCAATTTGCATAATGTTTCCTACCCCATCAATACGGTTAATGGGTTGTACTATCTTGTCATCAATAATATCTTTAATGCCCTCATAACTTTCGTCTGATGTTACCGAAAACATAATTACAGGCATCATACTTGTACTCATCCTAAATATAGTTGGGCTTTCAACATCATCAGGCAAACTTTTTTCAACAAGACTTACGGCATCGCGTATTTCGTTTGTAGCTTCGTCTAAGTTTGCTCCCCACTCAAATTCTAATGTTATTACCGATATATTATCTTTTGAAGATGATGTTATTTCTTTCAGGTCACTGATAGCGCCAAGGCCGTCTTCAAGTTTTTTGGTAATATTTTGTTCCACATCTTCGGCATTTGCCCCGGGATAGAATGTGAAAATTGAAATCATCGGCGGATCCATCTTCGGGAAGAAATCTACAGGTAATTGAAGATAGGAGTAAATTCCTAAAATTACCACCCCGATAAATATCATAATGGTACTTATGGGTTTTTTAACGGCTGTATTATATATGCTCATAGCTTTATTTTTAATTAATTCTTAATTTTTAACGATAATTGATGTCTTATCCTTGATTTTGTTTTGCCCTCCAATAATTATTTCATCACCTTCTTGGATTCCTTCAAGTATTTCAGTTTTATCATCGAAAAGGCGACCTGTTAACACACGCTGTTTTACTGATACATTATTTTTGTTTAAAAACAAATACATATCATTTGTACCCGTTTGTTTTACTAATGCAATTGTCGGAACAAGAATTCCTTTTCCTTCTCCTAAATTAAGTTGGATTTTAGAAAACATACCGGGGCGTAATTTTAAATCAGGATTATTGATTTTTACTTCTACAGTAAAAGTCTTTGTAGCATCATCAATCGTTGGATAAACATTATAAATTTCACCGGTAAAGGTTTCATTGGGATAAATATCGCTGTTAATTATTACTTTCATTCCTTTTTTTATTTGAGGAAAATAAGATGCTGAAATTCCAACTAAAGCTTTTAACTTATTAATTTTCACGATAGTAACAACAGCAGACTTTCCTGCACGGGTATTTGGTGCACCCGAGAAATTCTCACCATCTTCAAAATATTTGCCGGATATTACACCGTTAAAAGGGGCTTTTAATTCTGTATTATCCAAAAGAAACTGGTAACTTACTTTTGTAGCCTCATAAGCAGTTTTTACTTCGTCGTATTGTTGCTGTGCAACCGTATTTGTCTTTTTAAGTTCTTCTAATCGTTTAAAATTGGTTTCAAGATTTAAAAGATTAAGATGTGCTGATTCTAAATTAGAACGATCCATAGTTGCAACAAGCTGACCTTTTGTAACACGGTCGCCTATTTCAACGTTTATCTTCTCAATTTTTCCGGGGGCCGCAGGTGCCAAATAAATTTCATTAAATGGTATTAGCGATGCTGTATAGTTTATATTTCTATTTACCACTTCCGTTTTGACTATCATTGTTCTAACAGGCATTGCTTGCTTTGTTTCTGTTTGCTTTATTTGCGCATCGTTTTCTTTTCCCGAATTGCAGGCTGTTGCTAACATCATTAAACCTGATACAATCAATAAATTGCTATATTTTATTATTTTCATTATATTATTTTTTTAAAGTTTATTATTTAATTTTTTTAATGCTAATTCTGCATTCAATAATTGAAGTATTGTGCCTGTCAATTCTGTTTCAGCAGTAATGTAATCGTTGTTTGAACTTGTAAGATCAAGGCTTGAAACAGTTCCTTGCTGAAATTTTAAATTCATCCGGTCAAGCACTTCTTTCGATATATCAACATTGTCTTTTTGAGAAAAATATTGCTCGAGAAGATTTTTATAATTATATCTTAATTGTTTTTCTTGTATCGTTAATTGATCAGTCAACAAATCTTTAGTGTTTTCGCTAATATCAAAATCAATTTTTGCCTGACTTAATTGAGATTTTCTTAATCCTCCCGCAAATATCGGCACGTTTAATGTGAGCCCCAGCACATGTTTAGGCGACATATCAAATTTGGGTTTTTTAATTTTTTCTGTATAAGAATAAAAAGCCACTAATGAAGGCAAATAGTTTGCTTTGGTCATATCAATTGATTTTTTTGCAATATCTCCTTGCATAGATACCAATTGATAATCAAGATTGTTTTCAATATTAAAATTATCAACCACTATACTGTTTATTTGAATTTTGTTTACAACATCATCAAATGTTGTTGATAACTTAATGGACTGATTACTTTCCAAACCTAACTGAAATCGCAACAAATTATATCCTAATTCAACTTGCCTTTCGGTTGATTTCACTGCATTTCCTATAGAAGTAACCATAACAGATAACTTTTTAGCATCGGTTTGCTCTATCATACCCACTTTAGCTAAGTTGTTTGTGTTCTCGTAAATAGTTTGAGCATTTTTATAATTCTCTTTCAGCTTATCTAAAATTCTTTGCATAGAAAGAATCATATAATAAGCTTGGTAAGTCTGCTCCTTTACATCAAGTTCACTTTTTTGATAACTTTTTTCCGTTATTGTTTTAGCCAGTTTTGCCAATTGAACACCAACAATATAATTTCCGCTAAAAATTAACTGACTGGCACTTGCCTTAAAATTACTAGTAGGATTAAATTCAATAGAAATCGGAGGTGCTGAAGGACCCATTTGTAAAGATGCTTCTGCTCCAAGAAAATTTGTATAATCTAAAGAGGCACTAACTTGAGGTAATCCTTGCGAAATCGTCTCTTTTATTTTCTGATTCGACTTGTCAATGGCATACCTCGAATTATGCAAGGTTTTATTATGCGCCACTGCATAGTTTACTGCACTATCTAACGACAGTTCCATTGGTTCTTGTGCTTGTATCGATAAGATACTAAAAAAAAGCACACTTAAAAAAAACATTTTCATCTTCATTTTTCATTAAATATTTAATATGTAATTAATTGCTATTAATAATCGTTGATGTTATCAATTATTATAAAAAAAACACTATAATTGTTCTGCTTTGTATTTTATATGAGTAACTACTTTATAAAAAGTTTTCATATCTTCTTTAGATAATCCTTCTTTGAGTTCTTCTCTTAATTCTGTATCAATTTTCAGGAAATCTTTAATAACTTGCTCTCCTTTTTTTGTAACCATTAAATATTTTTTTCTGCGGTCTTTTGTGTCAACAGCTCTTCTTACTAATTCTTTTTCTTCGAGCACATCAATTATTCGCAGTATAACTGACTTATCCTTACCCATCATACAAGCCATTTCTTTAAGAATAACGCCGGCTTCTCTTTCATTAAGAATGTGTAAAACAGCATGTTGCTCTATGGTAAGCGAAATCTCTGCCTGCTCAATATCTCGGTTTTTCAGTACTCTAAGCATCTCTCGCATCATTTGCCCAATTACCATTCCGAGAGGTAAATTATCTTGTTCCATAGTTTTTAATTTAATTCGAAGACAAAGTAATGCATATTAGTTGACATAAACAACTAATAAAAAAAAATTTTTTAATAAAAAATGTATTTATCGTATTTTCAGCACATTAACCTATCAATCAACAATGTTTTTTAACTTTTATTAACACAATTGTTATGTATTCTTGGATTTTAGTTTTTGTATGCATAAAATGTAAATGCTATTCAGCAAAGATTTATTCTCACGGCAAACTCATACTTTTTTTGTAAAAAACGCTTAATTCATAGTTGTTTATGTCAACTAATATGTATATTATACCGACAATCAAATAATTAAACAGTATAAATGCAGATAATAAATTAATAAGTATTTTTGGCAGTATAGAATACCCCCATTCGGCGTAGCATTTGCTACGTCTTATTTATTCATGTAGCTTTCAGCTATTGTATTCAATATGTTTTCCATTTTTTACTTACCTGAATTACATCTAAAACACTTTCGAAATCGACATAGATCTATTCTCCTTTTACCTTTTAAAATTCCGAAGAATACCACTTAAATTACCATTACTGCTACGCAGCAACAAATGAACATGGTTCGACATTATTACAAAAGCATAAATTTCAAGTCCTTTATTTTCCTGGCAATATTTCAAACTATTTATTACAATATCACGATATATTTTTCTTGTAAATATATCAGCCCAATGCACAATTTACAGTGTTAAATTGTAAGCTACTTCTTGGTTTTTTTATTTGATACCCTGTTGACATAAAGTAAAGATATTATTAAATACAAAAATGCTATAAACACACTACTATTAAAATTATCCTTTTTAGTTTGCATGCCGTAACAGGTCTTTAAATTTCGAAAGTTACGATAGAATATTTTTAAATGCTTCGCATTTATATAGCTGAAAGCTACAATAAAATAGAACGACGAAGTAAATACTTCGCCGAACTTCTATCTAATAAACTTTTGTTTGTTAATTTACGCTTAACTGGGGGAGTTTTGTATTGTTTTATAGTGTACTAAACTATTTTAAACTATTCAAAAAGAAGAGCAATTAAATATTGCTCTTCTTTTTTTATTTAGGACTAGTTAATTTATGAAATTTTAATTTCGCGTTTTGGTTTTTCAATAGCTTCTTCCATTTTAGGCATTACAATCAGAAGCAAACCATTTTTATAAACTGCACTAATTTTATCGCTATTTACTTTATTCGACAATCGAAATGAACGAGAAAAATTGTTAAATGCAAATTCTTTTAGGTTGAATTTCTCATTTTCAGAGTTTTCGTTAACAGATTTTTCTAAAGATATTGTTAATAAATTTTTCTCAATATTAATATCAAAATCTGATTTATCGAATCCGGGAGCTGCAATCTCGATTCTAAAATCGATTTTCGATTCTATAATATTTGCAGGAGGAATAGAAAAATATTGTTTTTGATTTTCAAACTCATTAATAATTGAGTTATTAAAGAAATCATCAATTACATTATTGAAATTTCTAACTTCTGGTTCATTAAATCTTACAAGTGTCATAATTATAAATTTTAAATTAGTATTCATTTTAACTACTTATTTTCTATTATTCAAAACATATACCAATGTAATTTTCGATAAAAATTGGCATAACGAATTTCTTTTTCTGACTTTTTGTCGCCCTTTCATCTCAAAGCGCTGCCATTTTGTCTTTTTTTTATATTTTTTCTTATTTTTTAAATTATAAGGCAAACATTACTATTTTTGCAGAAAAAACATGAGAATAGATATTATTACCGGAGTACCGGAATTATTAGAAAGTCCTTTAAATCATTCTATAATTAAGCGAGGAAAAGAAAAAGGCAACATAGAAATATATATTCACAACTTACGCGACTATACAACAAACAAGCACAACAAAATAGATGATTATTCCTTTGGTGGTGATGCAGGAATGGTACTTACAATTCAACCTATTGATAGTATTATATCGAAATTAACATCGGAAAGAAAATACGATGAAATTATTTACACTTCACCCGACGGAATACAGTATTCGCAAAAAGATGCAAACAAATT
This sequence comes from uncultured Bacteroidales bacterium, assembly GCA_964504155.1. GTDB lineage: Bacteria > Bacteroidota > Bacteroidia > Bacteroidales > UBA12077 > CAZDCZ01. Next base: position 7,201 of record CAZDCZ010000103.1, read on the forward strand.
AGCTACATTCGAAAATATAATAATACTTTGCGGTCATTATAAAGGAGTAGATCAAAGAGTTAGGGACAATTACATAACAAAAGAAATATCTATTGGAGATTATGTTTTAACCGGAGGCGAATTAGCTGCAGCAATCATTACCGACAGTATTGTAAGATTAATTCCCGGGGTTATTTCCGATGAGACTTCAGCATTAACAGATTCGTTTCAAGACAATTTACTGGCTCCACCTGTATATACTCGTCCATCAAATTACAAAGGATTAAAAGTTCCTGATGTCTTATTATCAGGAAATTTTAAAGAAATAGAAAAATGGAAAGAAGCACAATCGATAGAAAGAACAAAACAACTACGACCTGATTTGTTCGCTAAAGAATAATTATATTTTATAAAATACAAAAGCCATTCAAAAAAAAGAATGACTTTTATATTAATTAACTAATAAAATCTTAATACCCAATTACCCATAATGTTTTTTGTTCTTCAATACATTTTTCAATAAGCACAATAATATTATTTACTACATTTGTAAGTAACACAAAATACTTATTCCAATTTTTCTTCCAATCCTTATCGTCATAATTAAGTTCTTCTAAAAAATCGGCACCTAAAAATATACTATCAATAAAGTCAACAAACATTTCAAAGCTTTCGATTTTATTCATTAATTCAAGTTTGTTTTTTAGTTCATTTCTCAATGGCACAATATTTCTCGAATTATATTTAGTGGCTCCAAAAAATTCGTACAATTTATTAGCCTTCTCAAAACAATTTGCAAATAAATTAAACACTGTACTTTCTAAATATTTCGATTCAGAATCGCCTTTAATATAATTTTCATTATCGCCGGTTATATTTAACTCAACAATATTTAAATATTCTGCATCGAATAATTCTATCTTCATTTTTATTTATTTTTTATTAAACTACTATAACAAAATTTAATTTTGAGTCCACTCCGAAAAATCTTCATATTACAAATATATTAAAAATAAAATATGAATAAGTCAAGTTGAAAAAATATTTTTTTTTATTAAATTGTTAATAAATCAACTTTGTAACACGTTGAAATCAGAAACATGTAAACTTATTAATAATTTTATAACATATTGAATATCAATAGATATAATGCAATAAATTGTTCCACATGGAACATAAAATATTAAATATCAGTTGATTAAATGAATTATTTGTTATATCTTTGAATTAATATTAAAAATAATGTTTAGAAA
>CAZDCZ010000104.1:0-8290 GCA_964504155.1 uncultured Bacteroidales bacterium
GACTTATTCATATTTTATTTTTAATATATTTATAATATGAAGACTTTTCGGAGTGTACTCAATAATTCATTATAAATATTGTAATTATCGGTATCGAAGCAAACAAAAATTACTTTTTTTATTCCCGAATTTTCTTTAAGAAATTCCGATACAGTTTTTATTGTAATTTCTGCTGCCAATTTTTTTGGAAATTGATAAACTCCGGTGCTGATATTCGGGAAAGCAATTGTTTCTATATTATTTTCTACTGCTAGTTTTAGACTATTAATATAGCAATCAGCTAATTTTTCTGTTTCCTTGTATTTGCCATTATTCCATACCGGACCTACTGTGTGAATAATAAACTTTGCAGACAAATTATATCCTTTAGTAATTTTTGCATTTCCGGTTTCGCAGCCATTAAGTTTTCTGCATTCTGCTAATAATTCGGAACCGGCAGAACGATGAATTGCACCATCGACTCCACCGCCTCCTAATAAACTTTTATTTGCGGCATTTACTATTGCGTCAACTTTAAGTTTAGTAATATCAGTATTAGTTAACTCAATTTTATACATCTATTATTCCGAATTATCAATTAATAATTATCTTATCTGAGCATTAAATTCTTTTTCGAATAAACTAATAAATTTGTTCATTATTTTATCAATCTGTTTGTCTTTCAGGGTTTTGTTTTCGTCTTGAAGAACAAAACTAATAGCATACGATTTTTTATCTGTATCAATATTTTTTCCTTCGTAAATATCGAATAAACTAACTTTTTTAAGAAGTTTTTTTTCTGTTTTGAATGCTAATTCTCTTATTTCAGAAAATTTAATATTTTTATCGAGCAATAATGCCAAATCTCTTTTTACCTCAGGATATTTCGATATCTCGGTATATTGTATATTATTTTTTGCACTTAGTTTAATTACTTGGTTCCAATTAAATTCGGCATAAAATACCTCGCTATTAATATCGAAAGTTTTAAGTATTTGGTTTTTAATAATTCCGAAATCAACAATTTTGATATTGTTTAGTGTATAACTAATGCCTTCAGAAAAAATATCAGAAGCTACAGATTTGCTATTTATTTTATTAATATCAATTCCTAGTCTGTTTAAAATATTCTCTATATGTGTTTTTAAGTGAAAAAATGTTGTTGGTTCGTTTTTGCTATTCCAATTTTCCTCTTCGTCTTGTCCGGTAACGAATAACGAGAGTTTGTACTCTTGATTGTATTTTGTTAATGGATTATCGTTTTTAATATCTTTTTTGAAATAGCAATTACCAAACTCGTAAAATTTTAAATTTTTATTTTTCCGATTTCTGTTATATGCAATCGATTCTAAACCTCCAAAAAGTAAAGTTTGTCGCAGGATGTTTAAGTCGTTACTTAAGGGATTAAGTATTTCCACTAAATTTTCTTTTTTATAAGTTTTTCCTTCGGAATAATAATTTGCTTTCGATAATGAATTACACATTATTTCGTTAAACCCATTGTTACTTAATTGGTTCGATATAGTATTTACAATCTTTTCTTTGTTGGGTTTTTGCGAGTATGAAATACTTGAATTTACTTTTTTAGATATTTCAATATTATTATAACCATAGATTCGTAAAATTTCTTCAATAACATCGACTTCTCTTCGTACATCAACACGGTAGGTTGGTATTTTTAATTCTAGAGTTTCGTTGTTAGCAGAAACAATTTTAATATCTAACGATTCCAGAATATTTTTTATTATTTTTTTATCTAGAGTTTTGCCTATAAGTCGAGTAATATTTTTATACGATACAGTAATGTCGTAATCTTCTATTTTATTTGGATAAACATCGATTATCTCCGATGAAATTTCTCCTCCTGCAATTTCTTTAATTAATAGGGCAGCTCTTTTAAGTGCATAAATTGTATTGTTCGGATCGGTTCCTCTTTCGAAACGAAATGACGCATCGGTACTAAGAGTATGTCGCTTCGATGTTTTTCGTACATATACAGGATTAAAATAAGCACTTTCTATAAATATATTCTTTGTATCTTCATTAACTCCTGAGTGTAAGCCTCCAAATACTCCGGCAATACACATAGCTTCTTTCTCGTTGCATATCATTAAATCATCCGATGATAATTTTCTTGTTTCTTCGTCGAGAGTTATAAATTCTGTATTTTCTTCTAGTGTCTTAATAATTACTTTGTTTCCTGCAATTTTATCTGCATCGAAAAAGTGTAGTGGTTGACCTGTTTCGTGAAGTACGAAATTTGATATATCAACCAAATTGTTAATTGGTTTTAGTCCAATCGACTTAATTCTGTTTTGTAACCATGTAGGCGATTGTTTTACTTTTACATTACTAACAGTTACTCCGGAATATCGTGGACATTGAGTATTGTCAGCTATCTCAATCGAAATAGGAAGATTGTTATTATCTATTTTAAAATCGTTTACCGAAGGAATTGAAAGTTTAATATTTTTTTCCGATTGTTTTAAAAAAGCAACAAGATCTCTTGCAGTTCCAATATGCGAAGCTCCATCAATACGGTTAGGAGTAAGACCAATCTCAAAAACTGTGTCTGTTTCTATCTCGAAATATTCATTAGCCGGAGTTCCTGCTTTAATAGATGAAGGAAGAACCATTATCCCATCGTGAGAAGCTCCTAGTCCTAGTTCGTCTTCGGCACAAATCATTCCCTCGGAAACTTCGCCTCGCATCTTAGCTTTCTTTATTTTAAATTCGTTATTTCCATCGTATAATTTTGCACCAACAGTTGCAACAACAACTTTTTGTCCGCTTGCTACATTCGGTGCTCCGCATACAATAGGTAATTCCCTGTCGGTGCCAATATTTACGGTTGTAACCGATAGTTTGTCGGCATTTGGGTGCTTTGTGCATGAAGTTACTTCACCAATAACTATTCCTTCTAATCCTCCTTTTATCGATTCGAATTGTTCAATCCCTTCTACTTCTAATCCTGTGTCGGTTAATATTTCTGCTACCTTATCGGCCGATAAATTTATATCAATGTATTGTTTTAGCCAATTGTATGAAATTTTCATGCTTAGTTTATTTGTGATTATTATTTTATATCTATTTGAATTAACAAAAATATAAAAAAATGATAAAGACTTATAATTATATTAAGTTCCTTTTCGAATAAATTAATCAATTAGTGAAATAAATCAGAATATTAGAAAGAATTCTATTTCGGATGATTGTTTTTGTTGTAAACAATAAATAATCATTGTAAATTTGATATAAAATAATTAAATATTTATTTATTGATAATTGAAAGAATTGTATTATGAAGAAAATAATAGTTTTATTAACAATAATAGTTGTAAGCTCATGCGATGTGTTAAATACAATCGAGATTCCGGCGCAATTTACTCAATCAACTCAACCAATATTAACAAATGCCGACATTATAAATGGATTGAAGGAAGCATTAAAAGTAGGCACAAATAATTCTGTGGCAGCATTAAGTATAGAAAATGGTTTTTATAAAAGTGTTGATTATAAAATTCCCTTTCCTCAGGAAGTAAAATTTGTCGAAGATAAACTGCGTGATCTGGGAATGGGTAAAATGGTAGATGAGTTTGTTTTAAAGATGAATCGCGGTGCAGAAAAAGCTGTTAAAAAAGCCGCTCCTATATTTGTCGATGCAATTATGCAAATGACAATTTCTGATGCTAAAAATATATTGAATGGTAACGATAATGCTGCAACAGAATTCTTTCGAAGCAAAACAACAAAAAAATTAGAAATGGCATTTAAACCCGAAGTAAAACAAACTCTCGACGAAACAGAGGTAACAAAATATTGGACAAAAATTACAAGTACTTATAATAAAATTCCTTTTACAGAAGATGTTGAAGCAGATTTACCTTCATATGTTACTCGAAAAACAATAAGCGCTTTATTCGACAAGATTGCAAAAGAAGAGAAACTTATCAGAGTCGATCCGAAAGCCAGAGTTACTGCCATTCTTAAAAAAGTGTTTGCTTAAAAATTTTATGAGAAATAAGAAATATATTGAAAGATTAAATTATTCGCTTGAAATATTTGAACAATGTGTTGAGATTTTTGATGATATTAAATATCTGCAAGATATTGATAAAGATGAAATTAGAATTATCGAAGATTCAGGTTTCTTAATGCGACAAATAGATATGGAATGGAGGATCTTAATTATTGAATTACAAAAATTATTTAGTAAGAATGAAAATTATTCATTGTTTAAGTTAATGAATTGTTTAATAAATAATTATAAATCAATTGATTGGTTTAATTTTTTTGAGTTAATTAATTTGAAAGAAAATCTTCAAAGTTTAAATAATACGGAAATATGTAATGCAATAAAAGCTATTGATACAATGAGATCAAAATATATTGTTCATTACGATAAAAATAGGACTAAGTTTAATAATAAAGTAAAAACAAAACAAGTAGAACTACTAATTTCAGTGGGAGATAAAATACTAAAAGATATTTATAGTTCGCTTACAGGTAATTTTGTGATTTTTAATTTAGGTAAATCATCTAAATTGTATATACATGTAAGTGAAATTCTTGATTTAAAAAGAAAATCAAATTCAGTTCAGACAAATACATTATCTAATTGAAAATATTAATACAATTCTAGTTCACACAGTTCGGAGTAAAGACCTTTATTTTTTATTAGTTCGTTGTGTTTCCCGCTTTCGATAATTTTGCCATCCGATACAACAAAAATTTTATCGGCTTTTTTTACAGTTGAAATTCTATGTGCAATAATAATCATTGTGCGGTTTTGCATTAAATTCGAAATTGCCTCTTGTACTTCGAATTCCGATTTGTTATCGAGAGCATTAGTGGCTTCGTCGAAGATAAGAAGTTCGGGATTACGTAAAATTGTTCTAGCTATACTAATTCTTTGTTTTTGTCCATGCGACAGTTTGTTTCCATCATTACCAATATTAGTATAATAACCCAATTTTGTGTCGGAAATAAATTCGTGAGCATTGGCAAGTTTGGCTGCTTCTATAATTTGTTTTGATGAAGCATTTTTATTTTCGAATTTAATATTATTGTAAAAAGTATCGTTAAACAAAATGGCTTGTTGGCTAACATAGCCTGCAAAATGACGAATGTCGGCAATTTTGTAATCTTTTATAGAGATATTATCAATTAATATGTCGCCACTATCGACATCAAAGAAGCGTGGGATAAGGTCTATTAATGTAGATTTCCCAATTCCCGAACGACCAACCAATGCTATTGTTTGTCCTTTTTCGATTTTAAGATTTAGATTTTTAAATATGAGATTCTCGTCATAAGAGAAATATACATTTTTAAATTCTATACAGTTTAAAAATGTATTTAAAGATTTTGCATTTTTGTTTTCTTTTATTCTATTTTCTTTTTCTAATAAAGAATTTATCCTTTCAATGGATGCGCTTCCTTTCTGAACATTATAATATGCATTTGCAATAGCATTAATTGGTTTTATTAATTGTGTTAAGACGGCTAAATATCCAATAAATGCTTGAGAACTTATTCCCGAATTTGTATCAATAACCATTAACGAACCAAGCCAGATAACTACTAATATCGATATTGCACTTACTATATTGCTTAATGGTGTTGCTATTGCCCTTCGTTTTAGCGATTTGCTTAGTAATTTCGAATAATTACTATTTACTTTTTCAAATCTTTTTTTTACATGGTCTTCGGCATTATTTGCTTTTATTATTTTTATTCCGGAAAGTACTTCATTAAAAATGTTCATTAATATGCCCATTTTTATTTGCCCTTTTAACGATATTGCTTTGAGCTTTTTTCCCGTAATAGCAATTATTATTGATGATAAAATGAATAATATAATAACTATTAAACTTAGCTTTATACTTATAGCACATAAAACATAAAGATAAACTATTATCATTATCGGATGTTTAAATAGCATTTCTAATAGTCGGATAACTGCAATTTCAATTTCTTTAACATCAGAAGTGATATTCGATATGAAATGTCCTTTGCTTTTTTTAGAGAATATAGCAAAGTCAAAATCAATAATTTTTTCGAGAATTTTATTACGTAAATCCTGAACCAATTTTACACGAATATTAATAACAAGGCTTTGTGATAAAAAAGAAAAAACACTTTTTAATAAGCTGGCAATAGCAACCACAGAAACAATTAGTATTAAGGCTTTTACTTGGCCTTCTTCTACCATAATTTTAGAAATGTGATAATTAAAATATTGCTGAATAGCTTCGGTACTGAAACTAAAAGAAACCGGTTGAGTTATTTTCGGCGTAGATGAAAAAATAATTCCCATAAAGGGGATTACCATGCTTATTGATACAACTGCAAAAATGGCTGCAAATAAATTAAGTATTACACTTAAAACAGCTTCTGTCCAATAAGGAAAAAGAAATTGTAATATCGATTTTATTTTTTGCATGTTATTTATTTTTCAATGATTGAATCAAATTTAATCTTTTATTTGCTGCATGCCAGAAAATATGTCGTTTTTTTGTTCAAGCTATTTTATCGCTGGTTATATATTAATGGTAAATTAAAATGCCGAACACTAATTAAAGTATTCGGCATTATTATTTTTATAACACTAATTTATACTCCGGTATAATTCGAAGGAGTAATAGCTTTTAATTCGTTTTTTATCGAATCCGATAAGTTAAGATTATCAATAAAATTGCTGATAACAGTCTTGTCTATTGTTTCTCCTGTTCGGGTTAATTTTTTTAATGCTTCGTATGGTTTTGGATATCCTTCGCGGCGAAGAATTGTTTGTATTGCTTCGGCAACAACACTCCAATTATTTTCTAAGTCGTTACTTATTGCTTGTTTATTAATAATAACTTTGTCTAAACCTTTTTCTAACGATTTAAATGCTATTAAAGTATGGGCAAACGGAACGCCAATATTTCTTAATACTGTTGAGTCGGTTAAATCGCGTTGTAAACGCGAGATTGGTAATTTTTGTGCAAGGTGTTCAAATATTGCATTTGCCATTCCAAAATTTCCTTCAGCATTCTCAAAATCTATAGGATTAACTTTGTGTGGCATTGCCGACGACCCAACTTCACCTTTTTTTATCTTCTGTTTAAAATATCCCATAGAAATATATGTCCAAAAATCTCTCGACATATCTGTAAGAATGGTATTTATACGTTTCATTCCGTCGAAATATGCAGCAAGATTGTCGTAATGTTCAATTTGTGTTGTTGTTTGCGAACGGTCTAATTTTAAGATATCATTAACAAAATGATTACCAAATTCTACCCAATTGTTTTCGGGGTAGGCAACATGATGTGCATTAAAATTTCCTGTAGCTCCACCAAATTTTGCAGAGAAAGGGATATCTTTAAGTAATTTTAATTGTTTTTCAATACGTTCTTTAAAAACTAATATTTCTTTTCCTAAACGCGTTGGCGATGCCGGCTGCCCATGAGTACGAGCAAGCATAGGAATGTCGTTCCATTCTTCTATTAGCTTATTAATTTTTTCTAATAAACTGTTTATTTCCGGAATATAAATATTTTTAATGCCATCTCGGAACGAATAAGGGGTTGCTGTATTATTAATATCCTGAGAAGTTAACCCGAAATGAATAAATTCCTTATATTCATGTAAATTTAATGTGTCGAATTTTTCTTTAATAAAATATTCTACAGCCTTAACATCGTGATTAGTAACTTTCTCAATATCTTTAATTCTTTGAGCATCGTCAATAGAAAAATCTAAAAATATTTTTCGTAAATCAATAAATAAATTTTTGTCGAACTCTTTTAGTTGAGGAAGCGGCATATTACATAATGCAATAAAGTACTCAATTTCAACTAATACTCTATATCTTATTAGAGCAAATTCAGAAAAATAGTTGCCAAGATTTTCAGTTTTGTTTCTATAACGGCCATCAATTGGTGATATTGCTGTTAAGTTATTTAAAATCATTATTCTATTATTTGAGATGTTAGTATTTGTTAGTTTACAAATTTATGAAAAATAATGTTTTTTTATAGATATTATTATTACTTTATAAAGTTTAGAATAATTGAATTGTCTGATGTTTTATTAAAAATGAAATTATGTTGTGTTTTTATCTGTAAAACAATTTTTTTATTATATTTGACAAGAATTTTGAATATTATAATACATAAATGAAACATAATATATTAAATAGTTGGCTTTGGTGCGTTTGGTTTGAACCATATAAAATGGATAAGCTTAACTGATTAATATAGTATAATAATATATTGCTCAAGCCGTAGGTTTTCCTACGGCTTTTTTTTGTATTAAAAAATTA
>CAZDCZ010000105.1:0-8108 GCA_964504155.1 uncultured Bacteroidales bacterium
TCATACTTTGCATCAAAGTAAAATAACAAATTGATTAATCTTAAATATTATAAAAATTAATTTTACTAAAAAAAGCATTTAATTACAGTTTTGCGCTTAATATTTTTCTTTAATAATTTTAATATCAGGACAACAAATAAAAATACTATTCCTACGCCAATAGAATATTCCGGATTTAAACCGAGTACCAACAAAATGCTTTTTCATTACAATGATTTAATATTATATTTAAAAATTCTCGATAAGAAATTTTCGGTAATAAGAATCAATGAAAGAAATAAAATTGCAAATGAAAATAAAGCTAGATTATGTTTAGACGTTGTGAAAATCATAAAAAATGCATTGAAACTAATATTATTTGCAACTTATTATTTTTCTACACGTCGTATGTATTTTACGTCTTAGATTCTTATAATAATTAAAAACAATTAATTACAAATTAGTTAAATATAAAAAAGCAAACGTATGAGAAAACAGATATTTTTTTTCATAATAATTTTTAGTACATTAAGTGTAAATGCTCAAAATTATTTCCAGCAAGAAGTAAATTATACTATAAAAGTTAAATTAAATGATATTACTAACGAGCTTTTTGCCTACGAAACAATACAATATACAAATAACTCGCCCGATAATTTAGATTTTATATATTTTCATTTATGGCCGAATGCCTATAAAAACAACTCAACTGCTCTTGCCAAGCAAAAGATATATTCAGTGGGGAAACATTATCTTTTTGATAATATTGAACAACAAGGATATATTGATTCTTTAAATTTTAAAGTTAATGGCGAAGAAGTAAATATTGAATACGATAAAGAACACATAGATATATGCAAAATACATTTAAATAACACTCTTAAACCCGGTGAAACAATAATTATTACGACACCTTTTCATGTAAAATTGCCTAAGGGGATTACTTCTCGTTTAGGATATTTAGAGCAAAGCTATAAAATAACGCAATGGTATCCGAAACCGGCTGTTTACGACAAATATGGCTGGCATGCTATGCCATATCTCGATATAGGTGAATTTTATTCGGAATATGGTTCTTTTGATGTTTCAATTAGCTTGCCTAGAAACTATGTTGTAGGGGCTACAGGAAATCTTGTTACCGAAAGCGAAAAAAAATGGATGGAAAATAAAGCTCAAGAGACAGCAAACAAAGATGATTGGGACGAGACAGATGTTAATGTGCCAAAATCATCGAAAGAAATAAAAACAATACGATATACAGAGAACAATATTCACGATTTTGCATGGTTTGCCGATAAAAGATATAAGGTGCAAAAAGATACAGTTATACTTCCAAATACAGGGAGACAGGTATATACATGGGCTTTATTTACTAACGACGAATATAAATTATGGAGTAAAGCAAACGAATATATTAACGATGCTTTATATTATTATTCATTATGGTATGGTGATTATGCTTATAATAATTGCACAGCTATTTTAGGAAGAAAAGGATCAACAGGAAATGGCATGGAATATCCTACAATTACTGCTATTGGACATAGTCAGAATGCATTTTCTTTAGAAATGGTTATAATGCATGAAGTTGGACATAATTGGTTTTATGGAATGCTGGGATTTAACGAACGTCGATTTCCATGGATGGATGAAGGAATTAATACTTTTAGCGAAATGAGATATTTTGCAACTAAATATCCCGACAGTAATATGTTTTACAAAATGCTTACCAACAATAAAAAACTCGCAGAATTTATCGGTATAGAAAAATTTCCTTACAAGCAAATGCAAAAATTAGAGTATCTAATTGCAGCATCACTTAACATCGATCAAAACGCATCGCTTACATCATCAGATTATTCTGAGTTGAATTATGGATTTATAGTTTATGCAAAAACCGGTAGAGTATTTCATCATTTACACAAATATTTGGGAGAAAAGAAATTTAACGAAATAATGCAGAATTTCTTTACAGAATGGCAATATAAACATCCATATCCGGAAGATTTGCAGGTTTTTTTTGAAAAAAGTACCGAAGAAAATCTCGATTGGCTTTTTGTTGATTTATTGACAACAACAAAAAAAATTGATTATAAAATACTAAAACAAAAAGAAAATAAAATTTTGATAAAAAATAAAGGTAATATTAATTCTCCTTTATCTATATCGGGAATAAAAAATAACAAAACCGTTTTTACAAAATGGTTCAAGGGTTTTGAAAAAGAGAAATGGCTCGAAATTCCGAAAGCCGAAACAAACATTGTTGCTATTAATTGGAAAGATTATACATTAGATTTATACGATAATAATAATTACTTAAAAACAAAGGGATTATTAAAAAAAATGGAACCAATAAAATTGAAACCACTTGGAATAATCTATAATCCGGGATATAATCAAATAGGATTTCTTCCTGCTTTTGGTGCAAATAATTACAATAAAGTTATGCTGGGAGCTTTTATTTATAATGGTTTTGTTCCTATAAAGAAATTTAGCTATCAGTTTTTACCATTATATAGTTTCGGAACAAATAATCTGGCAGGATCAGGTAAAATTGAATATGATTTGTTCCCACAGAGTTCAAAAATACAGATGATTCAATTTAACTTATCGGGTTTACAATATGCTTACGATTCTGAACAAAAAAGTAATTTTAATAAACTGCAAGCAGAAATAAAATTTACTTTCAAAAAGAAACTTGCTCGTAATAAAACAAGTAATAATCTATCTGTAAATACAGTTTATGCAAGTAATATAAACGATATAATAAACTCAAACTCTGTAGGATATAAATTTTTTAACAATATAGATTATTCATTTAAAAATAAAAGAAGTATAAATCCATTTTCAGTAGCATTAAATATTCAAGCTTCCGATAATTTTGTAAAAACATCGCTTACGGCAAACTATAAAATATCGTATTATAAAAACAATGGACTTGATATTCGTGTATTTGGAGGAAAATTTTTATCGAAAGCAAACAATTTATCTAATACATTTTCATATAATTTGAGTGGGAGCTCAGGAGTAAATGATTATTCATATAATAATACATTTATTGGGCGATTCGAGACATACGGTAATAGTAGTCAGAGTCAATTATTGTCGCAACAGTTTGTGAAAAATAATGGAGGTTTTGCTGTTTATTCTCCATTCGGACAAACAAACGATTGGATATTTACACTTAACCTTACTTCCTCGTTGCCATTCGACAAACCAATACCAATAAAATTATATGCTAATGTCGGAATTTATGGTAAAGCACAAGATTACCCATTATGGCAAAATCCTGATTCGTTTCAGTACGAAACAGGTGCAGAATTATCGCTTATGAAAGGATTTGTTAAAATATATTTCCCGGCTATAGTATCGAAAAACATAGACAAATATCTTGATTATACTTGCAAAAATTATTTACAAAGAATAAGATTTCAATTAAATTTTCAGATATTTAATCCTGATAATATAATTTCGAATTTATAAGATATCTGGTAGCAATATAAAAGTAATGAGTTCCAGATATATTATTGTTGTATAATAAAATTGCGAATTTCGAGTTTTTTATTATGTTTACATAATTAATTATTAATACAAATTTTAATTACTTATGAAAAAAATAGCTTTTATTTTATTAGGATTCATAATTTTATTTACCTCATGTAAAAAAGATGATCCGGCAACAATAGATAAAGAACAATTAGCAGAAGATATACAATTGATAGAGAATTATCTTGCTGAAAATGATTTAGTGGCAGAAAAAACAGAATCTGGATTGTTTTATATTATTGATAAACCGGGAGCGGGAGATTATCCCGACAAAAACTCTACAGTTACAGTTGAGTATTTTGGAAAATTATTAAACGGAGATCCTTTTGATAATAACTATACTACTTTTTCATTATCGGGAGTTATTAAAGGCTGGCAAGAAGGGATTCCTCTTTTTAAAGTTGGAGGACAAGGAACATTATTTATTCCATCGGGCTTGGCATATGGCGATCAAGTAAAACCAAATATTCCGGCTAATTCAGTTTTGGTATTCGAAATCCGTTTAATTTCTATAGAAAATTAATTTACCGTAAAATTTATATTTAAAACGTAACTAATGATTAAGTTTTACTTTATATTATCTCGAATTATTATTTATAAGTAAATTAGCTAAGATATTTTAATAAGATAGAAATATTATGCATGACATTTGTAATATAGCAAAATATAAAATGATTATGAAAAAGAGATTTATGATTAAATTATTAGTTTGGTGTTTTTCTATTATAGTGTTGATTAATCCAATATATGCACAAGAAGATGGAATAAAATGTAAGGTTCTAATTGAAAATATTTCTGAACATTATGAAGGTAATTGTAAAAATGGGTTAGCACATGGTAAAGGTATTGCCAAAGGAATTGATGTTTATAGCGGTAGATTTAAAAAAGGATTGCCTAATGGATATGGGAAATATATCTGGAAAAATGGTTGTTATTATCAAGGCTTATGGGTAAAAGGCAAAAAAAATGGAAGGGGATTGATGTATGATTCATCAACAAAAAAAGAAACAAAAGGAATATGGAAAGACGATAAGTTTATAAGAGAGATAAAGGAGCGTCCATATGAAATAATTCGACAATCAGGAATTACAGGAGTTTCTATATATGAAAGGACAACAGCCACTCCGGGTTCTATAGAAATAGTTTTTTTAAGAGATGGAAACGAATCAAAAAGTGCCAGAGATTTAATTTTAGACTCTTCGAGTGGAATACAGAAGAATTCGAGTTATTTTACCGGATTCGAGAATGTAATATTCCCTTTTGAAGGTTATGTAAAATTTAAGGCTCCAAGTAGATTTAATACTGTAATGGTTGACTATGAGTTAAGATTTAAAATTAATAAAGACTCATCATCGTGGAAAGTTTCGATACGATATTAACATGAGTTCGATGTAAGCTTTGTCCACAGTTTCAATTAATTTATAGGCAGTATATCATAAACTTACATAGTTTATGATATACTACCTATTTTTGCACAAAAAAAAGACTGTCCTTTTGGAACAGTCTTTTTTATGAGGTCGCGGGCGGATTCGAACCGCCGTACACGGTTTTGCAGACCGGCGCCTAGCCACTCGGCCACGTGACCATTATTTGTTTGTGCAAAACTAAAAAAAAATATTATACATCATACATTATTTTAGCTTTTTATTAATTTTTTTTCAAATTGAATTAAAAACTTTAAAAATTGCTAAGTGCTTATCTCGTTAAAGTAACACTTACTTTTTCCATTTTCCCTCCCATTGGGGGATTCATCTTCGATACTTTAACTTCTGCTTTCTCAATATTATCGAAGTTTTTATATAAAACATCTAAAATTCGCTTAGCGATATTTTCAAGTAAATGCGATTTTTGTTTCATCTCAGTTCTAACAAGATTATATGCTGTCTGATAATTAAGAGCATCGTTGATATCGTCTGTTTTTGCAGGTTTCGACATCTCTGTTTCAAGCTTCAGATTAACTAAAAATTTATTTCCAACTATTTGCTCTTCTTTAAAACAACCATGGTAAGCATAAAACTCCATGTTTTCTATTTGAATTAATCCCATATTATTATTTTTTACAAAAATATTTTTTTATTCTTTACAAATCTGTTTTTTCAAGAATAAAATATTTAGCATTAAATAAAAATCAATTACTTTTGTAGATTACCGAATGATTTCTAATCAGAAGAATAAAAATATAATTATTTATTCGAAAAAAGAAAAAATAATAGCATGCAAGAGAATAAAGAAGAATCAAAGAAGTCGCTTAACTTTATCGAGTCTATTGTAGAGGAAGACATTAAAAATAATAAAAACAATGGAGATGTATATACTCGTTTTCCTCCCGAACCTAATGGATATTTACATATTGGGCATGCAAAATCTATTTGTTTAAATTTTGGGTTAGGAGAGAAATATAATGGCAAGACTAATTTGCGTTTCGACGATACAAATCCGGAAATGGAAGATATTGAATATGTAAATTCGATAAAAGAAGATATTAAGTGGCTTGGTTTCGAGTGGGAAAACAAAGCATTATATACATCCGATTATTTCGATCAATTGCATGAGTGGGCCATACAAATTATAAAAAAAGGAAAAGCTTATGTAGATGATCAATCTCCTGAAAAAATTAACGAACAAAGAGGAACTCCAACTCATCATGGAATAGAGAGTCCGTATAGAACTCGTTCGGTAGAAGAGAATCTCGAACTCTTTGCCAAAATGAAAAATGGAGAATATAAAAACGGAGAGAAAGTTCTTAGAGCAAAAATCGATATGACATCGCCAAATATGCATATGCGCGATCCTATTATGTATCGTATTTTAAATAAAGAACATCATCGTTCGGGCAATAAATGGTATATTTATCCTATGTATGATTTTGCTCATGGGCAATCAGATTATATCGAAAGAATTACTCATTCTATTTGTACATTAGAATTTGAAGTTCATCGTCCATTGTACGATTGGTTTCTCGATCAAATAGTTGAGCCGGGAGCTTATCGACCTCGTCAGATTGAATTTGCACGTTTAAACCTCAGTTACACAATTATGAGTAAGCGCAAACTTCTTGAACTTGTTGAGACGAAATTAGTTTCTTCTTGGGACGATCCAAGAATGCCTACCATTTCAGGCTTACGTCGTAGAGGTTATACTCCTGAATCGATTAGGAATTTTGCCGAACAAATTGGTGTTGCAAAAAGAAATAATGTTATTGATGTTGCTTTTCTTGAACATAGTTTAAAAAACAATCTGAACAAAATTGCCCCTCGTGTGATGGCTGTTCTAAACCCCTTGAAACTTGTTATCGAAAATTATCCTGAAGATAAAGTTGAGATGATTGAAACAATAAATAATCCTGAAGACGAAAGTATGGGAACAAGAGAAATGCCATTTTCTCGAGAATTGTTTATAGAACAAGATGATTTTATGGAAGATGCCCCTAAAAAATTCTTTCGGTTAGCTCCGGGCAAAGAAGTGCGTTTAAAAAGTGCGTATATAATAAAATGCGAAGAGGTAATAAAAGACAATAAAGGTAATATTACCGAACTTAGATGTACTTACGATCCTGAAACAAAAAGTGGTAGCGGAACTGAAGCTAGTAAACGTAAGGTTAAGGGTACTTTACATTGGGTATCGGCAGAACATTCATTACCTGTTGATGTTCGTTTGTACGACAGATTATTTGTCGATGAAGATCCTGCCGGACATAAGAATAAGGATTTTAAAGATTTTATAAATCCCGATTCTCTTAAAATATTATCGAATTGTAGAGTAGAACCTAGTTTAAAAGATGCAAAATCTGAAGATAAATTCCAATTTCAACGTTTAGGCTATTTTTGTGTCGATTCTGTTGACTCGAAACCGGGAAATCTTGTTTTTAACAGAACAGTCTCATTACGCGATAGTTGGAAAAAAATAAATACGCAGAAATAATTTTTGTTAAAAAAATATTTAACGAGAAAGAGAATACCTAAAAAAGTCTGATTATTATCATCCTATGTTTGTAAAATAAATATTAAATTGAAATTTTATTAACAGACAAAACAAGGGTAAGGATAAAACCATAGTCTGTCATAAGTCTATAAAGACAGTTCGAAATGTTAGTTCATTACTCGCTAGCGCCGACATGTTGTCTGTGCTTATTAACGGCAAATATTCCGTGCTAATACTTGTTGTTATTTTCATTTATGTTTATTATTTTGTTTATATTTGATTTATGTCTGATAAATATAAGATACGGATAAAGCATACTTTATAACAGCAACAACGGTTGGCTGGGTAAATGTATTTACTCGCCCAAATCATAAAAAACTTATAATTGAACCCACTCCGAAAAGCCGCTAAGCGGTTAACTTTGCAAAAAGACTAAAAATTATAAATCTGTACGACAGCTTGTTATAAATTCGATATGCGGCTATAAATTGACAACTTTAGTTTTCGGAGTAGTCTCATAATTGATTCGTTGTAATATTGTATAAAGGCTTAATTGTTTTTGCCTATTGTTTAATGCCAAGTTATTTACATATAATATAGGCAGAATGCAAAGTGTCTTTATCGGATGTTTTGCGTGATTTTAAGACATTCACATCAAAAAA
>CAZDCZ010000106.1:0-8090 GCA_964504155.1 uncultured Bacteroidales bacterium
ATTATAAATATATAAGAAAAGCAATTGCTCAAACCTCTTTCATGAAAAATTCAATAGGTTGGAAAATAGAAGTAAACGATATAGAATCGATATTTAAAATAGATAATAATAAAACATCAAAAGGAACCGAAGGAGAACTCGGTTCGGGACTTGGCTTAACTCTTTGTTACGAATTTGTAAAACTTAATAATGGAGAAATATGGGTCGATTCAGAAGAAGGAAAAGGCTCTGTATTTACATTTTCTGTTTTAAAAAATTCCATTCCCAAATAAATTTTATTTAAATGTTTTTATATATACCCAATATCATAAAGCGTTATTAAAATATTAACAAAGAAAAATTATTACTGTGAAATTATATATATTTAAAATCCTTGTATTACAATTTTTTAATTTGTTAAATTTTATAATAATTTGTTCTTTTAATAAAATAAATACTTTATTTTTGCACTTTAATTACAAACAACATATTGTCTAATCTATTAAATGAATTTTTATTAAATGACAGAAAAAGAAGTAAATAAAGTTGTTGAGCAAACAGATGATGCTAAACAGCAAGAGAATGTAAAAGTAGTAGACAGGTCTACTAAGCTTGAACAAGCTAGCGAAAAAAGAGCCGGAATTAAATTAGAAACTCCTACCAACGAATTCGATTGGGATAATATTGAAGATAAAGGAGAAGAATATTCTAAAAATGAAAAGAAAGAATTTGAAGATTTGTACGACAAAACTTTATCAACAATTCACGAAAACGAAGTTGTAGATGGTACTGTTGTTATTAAAACAAACAGAGAAGTTGTTATTAATATTGGTTACAAATCAGAAGGAGTTGTTGGTTTAGGCGAATTTCGATATAATCCAGACCTAGCTGTTGGCGATAAGGTTGAAGTTTATGTTGATAATAAAGAAGATAAAGATGGACAATTAGTATTGTCTCATAAAAAAGCTAGAGCCTTACGTTCTTGGGATAGAGTTAACGAAGCTCTTGAAAAAGACGAAATTATTCAAGGTTATATTAAGTGTCGTACTAAAGGCGGTATGATTGTAGATGTATTTGGTATTGAAGCCTTCCTACCCGGATCTCAGATTGATGTTCGTCCTATTCGTGATTACGATATTTATGTGGACAAAACAATGGAATTTAAAGTTGTTAAGATTAATCATGAGTTTAAAAATGTTGTTGTTTCACATAAAGCTCTTATTGAAGCTGAACTTGAACAACAAAAGAAAGAAATTATTGCTAAATTAGAAAAAGGTCAGGTTCTTGAAGGAACTGTTAAAAATATTACATCTTACGGTGTATTTATCGACCTTGGTGGTGTCGATGGATTAATCCATATCACAGATTTATCATGGGGTAGAGTTAATCACCCTGATGAAATTGTAGAATTAGATCAAAAACTAAATGTTGTAATTCTTGATTTCGATGACGATAAAAAACGAATTGCTCTTGGATTAAAACAATTAACTCCTCATCCATGGGATTCTTTAGATGAAAAACTTAAAGTTGGAGATATTATTGATGGTAAAGTTGTTGTAATGGCCGATTATGGTGCTTTTGTTGAAATAGCTCCTGGTGTTGAAGGATTGATTCATGTTTCTGAAATGTCATGGTCTCAGCATTTAAGAAGTGCTCAAGAATTTCTTAAAGTTGGCGATACTGTAAAATCTCAAATTCTTACTCTCGATAGAGAAGAAAGAAAAATGTCATTAGGAATTAAACAACTTAAGCCAGATCCATGGGATAAAATTGAAGAAAAATATACTGTTGGAAGTAAACATGCTGCGAAAGTTCGTAACTTTACTAACTTTGGGGTGTTTGTTGAAATAGAAGAAGGTGTTGATGG
This sequence comes from uncultured Bacteroidales bacterium, assembly GCA_964504155.1. GTDB lineage: Bacteria > Bacteroidota > Bacteroidia > Bacteroidales > UBA12077 > CAZDCZ01. The sequence goes on from CAZDCZ010000106.1 coordinate 1,847, forward strand.
ATTAATTCATATCTCAGATCTTTCATGGACTAAGAAAATTAAACATCCTGCAGAATTTACCGAAGTAGGAATAGAAATTGAAGTTGTAGTTCTCGAAATTGATAAAGAGAATAGACGATTAAGCCTCGGACATAAACAGCTAGAAGAAAATCCTTGGGATGTATTTGAAACAGTATTTACTGTTGGTTCTGTACACGAAGGAACTATTATCGACATATTCGATAAAGGTGCTGTTGTTACATTGCCATATGGCGTAGAAGGTTTTGTTACTCCTAAACATCTTGTTAAAGAAGACAAATCTTCAGCTAAGCTTGATGAGAAATTGCAATTTAAAGTAATTGAATTCTCAAAATCATCGAAAAAAATTATACTGTCTCATAGTAGAATATTTGAAGATGTTAAACGTGATGCTGAAAAATCAGAAAGAAAAGATAGAAGAGATAAATCAAAATCTGATAGAAGTACAATCAGTAATATGAAGTCTAAACTCGAGAAAACAACTTTAGGCGATATTTCTGATCTTGCTAACCTTAAAAGCGAAATGGAAAAGGAAGCAAAAAAAGCACTAGACGTAAAAGAAGCTGCTAAGGTAAAAGCTAAAGCAAAGGCAGAAGCAAAAGCTGAAGAGAAACCAAAAGCAAAAGCTGAAGAAAAACCGGAAGTTAAGGCTGAAGAAAAACCAGAAACTAAAGTTAAAGCAAAAGCTGAAAAAAAAGTAGTTGCTAAAACTAAAACTGAAGAAAAACCAGAAGCTAAAGACGAGAAAAAAGCTGAGTAGTATTTTTTTAATTTAAAATAGTGACAATGAATTTCAAGATTGAGAAACTGAAGAATCATACTTATGTGCAAGTATTAGAAGAAAAATTAGATACTAATGTTGCTCCAAGTTTAAAATCTGAATTGGTATTAATTTCAGGTAAAGGAGAAAATAATATTATTTTAGACCTTAATACTTGTCGTTATTGCGATTCTTCCGGTTTGAGTGCAATTCTTGTAGCTAATCGTCTTTGTAAAAATGCAAATGGAACATTTGTGTTAACAGGATTGAACGATGCCGTTGATAGACTTATTTCTATTTCACAATTAGATACAGTTCTTAATATTGCATATTCATCAGAAGAAGCTATCGATATAATAGGGTCAGAAGATGAAAAACGTTTAAAGAAAGAACATGAAAATAATTAATTATTAAATGTCTTTCGAGTTAACAATATTAGGCAGCAGCGCTGCTGTTCCTACTTCTAAGAGAAATTTAACCGCTCATGTACTAAATGTACATGAGCAGTTTTTTTTAATAGATTGTGGCGAAGGTACACAAATACAACTGAGACGTAATAAAATTGGTTTTGCAAAAATCGATAACATATTTATTTCTCACAATCATGGCGATCATGTATTTGGTCTGTTTGGACTAATATCGACATTTAATTTACTTGGTCGTACAAAAGATTTGCACATATTTGCAAATCCTAATTTAGAAATATTTTTAAATCAACATATACAGTTTTTTGAAAAAAACTTATCTTATAATATAGTATATCATCATATTAACCCAAAGGTAAATGAATGTATTTATGATGATAATAACTTGAGTGTACATACAATTCCTTTAAAACACAGAGTGCCAACATGTGGTTTTTTATTTGTTGAAAATAATAGACCATTAAATATTAAAAAAGAAAAAATCAAGAAATTTAATATTCCAATAAAAGATATTAGCGATATAAAAAAAGGGAAAGATTATATTAACGATGATGGAGAATTAATTCCGAATAAAAAACTAACATATCCTCCATATAAAACTCGTTCGTATGCATATTGTACCGATACGGCTTATAACGAAAAAATAATACCAATAATTAAAAATATCGACCTTTTATTTCATGACGCCACTTTTACTAGAAATAAAGAAAAACAAGCTAAGGAATCATTTCATTCAACAGGAGAACAAGCGGCAAAAATTGCAAAATCAGCAAATGTTAAAAAATTAATTTTAGGGCATTTTTCCTCACGATATAAAGATGTTACTCCAATAATTGAAGAAGCAAAAAAAATATTTAAAAATACTCAGGCAGCTGAAGATGGAATGATTTTTTCAGTTGAATTAATACGAGAAAATGATTAATAAAATATTAGTCCTTTTTTATTAAAAAATGTTAATTTTAGACATATTTTATAAAAATAATTTTAGTTAAATTTCATATTACTAATAAATTAAAAATATTGAATCATGAAAAAAATAATTTTAGTAAGTTTTGCAATTTTATTCTTTGGGAATATTGGAATAGCTCAAAAAATAGATAAAAGTGAGTTTTTTGAATATGAACCGGGTTTTTATCAAAATTTTATTTTAAAAGATGTAAGTGATGTAAACAAAAGAATAGAAAAGAAAACGGTACGTAAGTATTTTGCTATGGATCATTCAGGATTAGATTTACCCAATAAGGTAAGTTTATATAATACAGAATGGGCAAATCCTGTAATTTCTCAAGGAAATGCCGGAACATGTTGGGCATTCTCTACAATCTCTTTTATGGAGTCGGAAGTTAAAAGAATTACTAATAAGGAAGTAAAATTATCTGAGATTTATACCGTTTATTGCGAGTATATTGAAAAAGCAAGAGGATATGTAGCATCACGTGGAGAATCTGCTTTTAGCGAAGGTTCAGAAGGTAATGCTGTAAGTCGTATGTTTAATAAATATGGAGCTATGCCGCAAAGTGCATATTCTGGACTTTTACTTAATAGAAAGTACCATACACATGCAGCAATGTATGATGAGATGTATAATTATCTTAAAAGTATAAAAGCAACTAATGCTTGGAACGAAGAAATAGTTGTTGCAACTATTAAGGATATTATGAATCATTATATTGGTATGCCACCATCAGATTTTATGGTAGATGGAAAAAAATATACACCAAAATCGTATTTAAAAAATTATTTACAAATTAACCCAAACGATTATGTTGAAATATTATCATATAAGCAAGAACCATATTGGGAGCAAGTAGAATATAAAGTTCCGGATAACTGGTGGCATAGTAAAGAATATTATAATGTTCCACTTGATGTATTTATGAAAATAGTGAAAGAATCGATAAGAAAATCCTATACCATGAGTATTGGTGGCGATGTTTCTGAAGCAGGATTTTCTCGCGAAACACAAGTTGCTCTTGTTCCAAATTTCGATATTCCATCGAATTATATTAATGAAGATTCTCGTCAATTTCGTTTTTCAAATAAAACTACTACCGACGATCATGGAATGCATCTTGTAGGTTATTACGAAAAAGATGGAACCGATTGGTATTTAATAAAAGACTCTAGTTCAGGATCAAGAAATAATGATAAAAATGCTCCCGAATTTGGATATTATTTCTTCCACGAAGATTATGTAAAACTAAAAATTATGGGCTTTACAATACATAAAGATGCTGTTAAAGATATATTAAAAAAGTTTAAATAATATATTCTCATTTAAAGTACTCAATATAATTGAAATACAAAATATCAATCATATTGAGTACTTTTTTATTTTTATTATTTAGAATCATCTAATTATAGTTTTTACAACTTCTATATTTTAAACTTGTAAATTAGAATTAGTATATATTTTATTTTAATATTATCTTTGAAAAATTATTAATATTAATAGTAATATAATGCAGGAAAAGCTAATTATTCTTGATTTCGGATCGCAATATACACAACTAATTGCACGAAGAATTCGTGAACTAAATGTATATTGCGAGATATACCCATATAATAAAGAAATACAAATCGATAAAAGTGTAAAAGGTGTAATTTTATCAGGGAGTCCGTTTTCTGTACGCGACAAAAATGCCCCTATTCCAAAATTATCGGATATTAAACAAAAAATACCATTGTTAGGTATTTGTTATGGAGCTCAATTATTAGCACATAATTATAATGGAGAAGTATTGCCATCGAAACATAGAGAATATGGAAGAGCTAGACTTAATTATATTAACAATGATTCAAAATTATTTTCTAATATAGAAATTAATACTCAAGTTTGGATGTCGCATGGAGATACAATTACAAGATTACCAAATAATTATGAAATTATAGCAAGTACTGAAGATGTAAAAGTGGGTGGCTTTAAAATTGAAGGTGAAGAAACTTATGGAATACAATTTCATCCTGAAGTATATCATACTTTAAAGGGAAAAGAATTGCTTCAAAATTTTATTGTTAATATTTGTAAAATTTCGCAAAATTGGACACCCGATGCTTTTGCCGAATTAACTATAAATAGCTTAAAACAACAACTAGGAAACGATAAAGTTGTATTAGGCCTTTCAGGTGGTGTCGACTCTTCGGTTGCAGGAGTATTATTAAGTAAAGCCATAAAAGATAATTTAACTTGTATCTTTATCGATAACGGATTACTAAGAAAAGATGAGTACGAAAAAGTACTCAAATCATATAACAATATGGGTTTAAATGTAATTGGTGTTAATGCAAAAGATAAATTTCTTAAAGAACTAAAGGGGCTTAGCGATCCTGAACAAAAAAGAAAAGCTATTGGTAAAGTATTTATTGATGTTTTCGACCAAGAAGCACAAAAAATAAAAGATGTAAAATGGTTAGCTCAAGGAACAATATATCCCGATGTAATTGAATCGATCTCGGTTAATGGTCCATCTCAAACAATAAAATCACATCACAATGTTGGAGGCTTACCAGATAAAATGAATCTGAAAATTGTTGAGCCATTAAGATTAATATTTAAAGATGAAGTTAGGAGAGTAGGTGCAGCAATAGGTGTTAAACAAGAGCTACTTAAACGTCATCCATTTCCGGGTCCCGGACTTGCTATTAGAATACTAGGAGAAATAACTAATGAAAAAATCAAAATTCTTCAGGAAGTTGATAATATCTTTATCGAAGGATTAATAGAAAATAATTTGTACGATGATGTATGGCAAGCAGGAGTAATATTGCTCCCTGTCCAATCGGTTGGAGTAATGGGTGATGAACGTACATACGAAAATGCTGTTGCTCTTCGTGCTGTATCATCAACAGATGGAATGACAGCAGATTGGGTGCATTTACCATACGAATTCTTAAGCGATGTATCGAATAAAATAATAAATAATGTTAAAGGAATTAATAGAGTTGTGTACGATATTAGTTCTAAACCTCCCGCAACAATCGAATGGGAATAGTAAAATGTAATTGAAATACTATTTTTGAATTTTAAATTAAATAGTAATAAGTTTTGGATATAGACGAAAGAATAATAATAGATTTAAACGGGAATTTTAATCATAATACTGTATTAAAAGTGATTAATATTCTCGAAAAAAATAATAATTTAGATATTATTAGTGATTCTGAAATAAAAAAATTGTTAAATATTTCAATTGAATTAATAGAAAATAATAATAAATATATTAATTCATTGAATAGTGAAATAATATATAAATCGGAACCATCAAAATTTAAAATTGTAAAAACTAAAAACGAAATAATTATTGAATCGGGAAATACTATTTTAGCTGAAGATGAATCGAAACTTAAAGAGAAATATGAGTATATTAATACTTTAGATACGAAACAAGTAAAAAAAGAATATTTGAATGCTATTATCGATAGTGTTAATAGAAAAGATAGGAATTTTGGAGCTGGAATTTTGCGAGTGGCAAGAATCTCAAATAGTAAATTTGAATATTCGTTTAAACAAATAAATAACAAATTAGTATATTTCAATGTTAAATTGAAAATTTGTATTTCTTAATGTCCTGTATAAAGTAGATATGGAAAAAATTAATATTAAAGAAACTGAATATAGTCCAAAAGTAATTTTTGATCCTACTGAAAATAAATTCGAACTCTCAGGAATATCTCGTCCTGAAGATGTTGTTGAGTTTTTCGAATCTGTAAGTTTTAAAATTGATGATTATATTATTCATGTACTTAAAAATATCGACGATTATAAAGGAAGGGCAATTGAACTGAAATTTGATTTAAAATATATTAATTCTGCATCATCAAAATATATCTTGCAAATAATAGATAATTTTAAAAAGCTATATTTTAAAGGAATAAAATTGAATATATTTTGGTATTACGATAATTATGACGATCAAATACTTGAAGATGGTGAAGATTTGGCTGATGTAATTCAGTTACCATTTAATTTTATTGCTCGGAAAAGTAAAAAGTAATTTTTTTTAAATTTCAGAAAAAACAAAATATTTGCAATAAAATTATT
>CAZDCZ010000107.1:0-7837 GCA_964504155.1 uncultured Bacteroidales bacterium
ATGTTTTCGTTTACCTCTACAGTAATGCGTATGACCACATTGTGGACACACAAATGTTTCGTTTTTTTTTATTAATTGCCTACTCTATACAGTTTTCGGCTACTCTGAAAAGCTTATATTGATTTTATACATTTTTTTTTAGTAATTTAACCAAATATACAATTTTTTTATTTATTTCATAAAAAAATTATTCCTGTACTCATACGTAATCAAAAAAAATCTCACAAAAAAAGGTCGTTATTTTTAACGACCTTTAATTATAATTATGAGTCCACTCCGAAAAGCCGCTAAGCGGTTAACTTTACAAAAAGATTGAAAGCTATAAATCTGTACGTCAGTTTGTTATAAATCCGATAAGCGGCTATAAATTGACAACTTTAGTTTTCGGAGTAGTCTCTTTGTTTTAATAATGGAGTATCCGTTTTTTTATATATTTTTATGCGATGGAATAAAACTCATATTTTTTTTAAAGTTTGCACTTCAAAATTTGGAAATTTTGAGCTTTTCCCTAATTTATTCTTTCGGACAGATATGTTTATTTTCAAGATAACTATATCTAGAATATAAATTATTTTGATTATTATATTGCATTTTAGTATTTATTATTGCCCATTATATTTGTCTAAAATAATTAATCAATAAATACTTATTTGTTTTTTTCCATAATAAATTTTACCATTTGACATATAACCCTGAATAACTACATCGTAGATTCCTTTTCTGTCAGATGCATTAAAATGAATATCCTGCCCATTATTAGTTAATTTAACTTTAGGATTCCAGTATAATGTAGTTCTAAAATCAGGTATTCTAGATAATGAATCAGGTATACATCCATCAAAAATCACATTACTAGAGAGCTTTTCTATAGTTTGGAATTCAATAAATGTAGCAGATTTGGGCATCTTTATTCCTCCAAAATCGTCAGTATTAGTACTTAGCATAATAATACCATTCATTGTATTCGATCCAAGAATATACGTTTTATTTATTACTTCAATTTTCTCGATTATAGAAGGTTTTAGCTTCATTATTTTGTTTGGGTCGAATATTATAACATTATCTAATAAAACAAGAGGTTTACCTCTAAGAATGTAATCATTCTCTCCTAACACTTCAAAATAATATTGATTTTTAGATTTCTTTACTAAAACACTTGGTACAAGCTCGTAAAACAATTCCTGCATGCTTTCAAGTTTAACATAATTTTCAAGCAGAATAGTTTTTTTATTATCATTTAAATTAAATTGCAAATCATTACTTTGTTTTTCAATCTTATTTTCTTGAATTTTACAAAATCGTTCTTGAATTTGAGCATTAATATACATTTCTCTTACAAGGTCTTCTTCTGCCGAACCAACAAACAAAGGCATTGAACTAAAAGGAGGGATATCTGACGAAAAAGATTTCTCTATTAATAATTCATGCTCTTCATCTTCCTTATCATAAGTCTCGGAACATAAAAATAAATCTTTTTTCCCATAAACATTATTTAATGAAAAAACAAACTCTCCATTTTCTCTAGTTTTGTATATGTGAATTTGATTAGAATTAAATAAAACCGAAAGGTATATATTATGATTAGGAATTGGGTTTTGGGTTTTTTTATTTCTCAGAATACCACTTATTGTAACATCTCGAACTTCTGGAATATACTTTAATTCTTTATTTTTTGATTTCTTAATTCTATTGTCAAAGGTTCTTACATCTATTTCTTTATCAAATAGAATCATAATTTGTTCATGCAATTCACTATTTATCTTACTTTCTTCAAGAAAATTTTCTATAAGAACCGGATATTTCAAGTAAGAATATGGCAAAAAATTACCGGCTTCACTTTTTGTTCCATGTCGAATTACAGAAACCGAAACAATCGGGAATTCCTGCTTTTCTTTATTCTCTGCCGATAAACTAAGACTAATCTCTTCTTTTGTACTAAACTTATCTTTATTAACTTTTATATCTATCTTATTAAATTGCGAAAACAATTTATATACTGAATTAATCCTTACTATATTCTCGTTCTCATCTAATAATACTATATAATTTATTCCATTATTTAACACATTAGAAGGAATATTTATATCGAAAAAGGAATTATCAATACTTACATTCTTACTATATTGCAAACTATATTCATTTGAATATAATTTTAATTTGTAATTACTTCTTAGCAAATTTTTATTATCATCTTTTACTTTAACTTTATAATATATATTATTAGCACTTGCAATAACATTAGTTTGAATTCCTTTATCTTGTATTTTGGGGAATTGCTTAAATAAAGTGTCTCCAGAATTTTTAATTATACAAAGTTTATACTTATTAGAATCGTTAAATATCATTTCTGTTTGAATTAAACCTTTATTTAATAGATATATTTCTTTATAAATTTTATTATTCTCATCTGTTACAAAATATTTGTTATCCTTATCAAGCAAATACTTTGGGATTTTAATAACAACTTTATTCTTTATTCCATTTAACAAGATTTTTCCTTCTGCAACAATACTAATAGAGTCTACTTCTGTAGAATTACTATTTATCGATTTACTACTATTAGGATTAAGAATAGTTAAAAACCGAGAACTAAAATTAAGTGCCGAAAAATTACGTTGATACCGAGTATAAACTCTAAGCAAATAATTCCCTGGAACAATATCCTGAGGAATACTAATTATGCCATTAACATTAAAATCAACAATTTCTAATTTTTTCTGAAAAATTGACTTACTATTTTCGCATTCTATTAATTCTAAGTAAAGAACATTACTTAAAACAGGGTAAGTTTTTTCTCCATTAATAAAGTAATCTGCGTTAAAGAATATATCTTCTCCACAAAGATATAAATCCCTATCAGTATTTAATTTAATACTTTCGACAACATCAGCAATATCCAAATCGTCATTCTGTTGTCCATAAATACTCACAGACGTTATTAATAATGATACTAAAATAAATATTCGATATATATTGTTATAATTCATAATTGAAATTGCATTATATATTTATACATTCTATTTATCAATCCAGAATTCTGGTTTTACATTTATTCCTCCTTCAGATTGACAATCGATACAATTCTCAAATACAGCGCCCATGTGTCCATTTTCTTCAATTTCAATTAAAAAAATTGGTTTTGGTCGATGTTTAAATATTTCATCCAAATCAAGAGCAATATAACATTTTGTATAATAAAAAGGAACACTTGGAGTTTCCACAAATAATCTTTGTTTATCAACCGCTGCCACGGTAAAAAAACCAAATATTATTTCACTATTATTATTCACATTTCTAATATTACCATTTGCATTATATGGTTGTGTTGCTTCTAGCACATTATCATTTAAACTTTGGTCTTCGAGTCCTTTCCAATAATAATATGCCTTTTCGCTTATTGTGTATTGTCTAACTAATAAACTATATCTTTCACTTAATTTTTTTGTTGTTGTATTAACAAAATGTAATGGTTGATGTGTAATTTTATTTAACGATAAATTCAAAGTCTTTCCTGTAAAAATATAATTTACTTTTTGAGTCTTCCAACATTTTTGAAGACTTTTGTAGTTTGTTAGAGTATCTATACCATCGATTAGGATATTTCCTTTAGAATAAATAGCATATAGCTCATAATCGGCTGTATATTCGAATGTTTCGTTTAAATTCCACAATATATATCTATCCTTATTGGGGGCATCTTTCGTGTCAATAAAAAACTGATAACCAGGCAATATCGATGGATAATCTTCATCTTCTATATACTTCAATTCTGTATAAATCTTATCAATTTCAATTGGTTCAATAATTTTCTGATATTCGGAATTAAACTCCTTTCCTTCAGGAGTTAATATTGTAACACTATAGTAATTACCAACGACACCTTGAATACCCCCTTCCGATGTTACATAAACCCCAGGGTCAACTTCTGTTAATTCTTCAGAATTACTTATATTAACCAATGCACTATCTGTTTTCTCATTAATAATTACTATACAATTTTCATAAGGAATTTTTTTCACATCGTTAATAGGTGCCGACAACGACAATTTAATAGTATAAGGACCTTCTTCATTAGAAATTAATCCTTCAACAACCATTGTTTGATTATATTTACTTGTTTCAAACAAAAATTCATGTCTGCACCCAAATACAATTATTGTAAGTATTAATAATAGACTTTTAATTTTCATAATTCCCAAATTTCAAATTATAACTAATAGATGGAATAACACTTCCTAACACAGAAATTTCATAAGCTTTAATTCTTCCATTATCATTTTCGAACACTATTGTATATGGATTTTTTCTTGCTGTTAAATTATAAAATCCAATTGACCATGAACCATGAGCTAATTTATTTTTCTTTAAATTCCCTTCGATATTAATTGAGAGGTCTGTTCTGAAATAATCGGGAAGGCGATATTCATTACGTCTCGAAAATCCAGTTATTTGAATTTCTTTTTGATAATATATTGAAGTAGGGAAAGTAACAGGTCGTCCGGTTGAATACACAACATTAGCCGACAAGCTAATTCGCTTAGTAGCTTTATAATTTACTACAAGATTTAGTGCATGAGGTCTATCGTAATTTGCAGGATATGAAAAACCCTGATTATTCATTTCTCCGGTTTGAGAATTTAAAGCTTTAACTTGCGCATTAGAATAAGTATAATTTATCCATCCATTTAATTTTCCAGCTTTTTTCTTTAACATAAATTCAATACCATATGCCTTTATATCGCCTTGAATGATATCTGTCTCGACAAATTGATTTGTCAAAAAACTTGCCCCATCTTCATATTCTACTTGATTATAGATTTGTTTATAATATACTTCAACCGAAGTTTCTATTTTATCATACCATAAATTTTTATAAAAACCAAACGAATATTGCTCTCCTTTCATTGGTTTAAGATGCGGATCGCTTAATTTCCATTTACTTGTAGGTGAAACAGAAATTGTATTAGAGAGCATAAAAATATATTGATGTAGAGTATTATAACTTGCTTTTACAGAAAAAGTCGGAATAAACTCAAATTTACAGGAGAATCTAAAATCTATATCAGTATTATCGCTTATAATTTTATTTTTTTCGTAATTCACAGTATCAACAATATTACAAATATCTATATGAGAATTTTCTTCATATGAAACAATGGCTTTAGGTCCTAAATAAGCATAATAAGTACCCCTAATACCTGCATCAATACTCAGCCTATCCGATATATCCCAACTATCCGACAAGAAAAAACTACTTGCAATAGCCTTTTCCGATTCAAATTCAATAGGCAAAAGTGTCGATTCTTCGTTTAATGGCAAGAAATCACCATAGTTCAAATTATACAATTTAGCATTTACACCAAACTGAACTGTTTGATTACCACTAACAAAATATTTGAATTTCAGCTTCGCTTCGTTATGATTTAATTCAAAAGAATTTTTATATGCTAAATATTCAATCTCATAACTCTCCATATTATAATAATACTGGCTCTTAACAATACTCAACTCGCTTAAAAATTTTCGATTAAAAACATGAGTCCACTTCATTGAAGCCCCCAAATTGGTATATTTATTTCTAATACCGAAAGCAAGATCAGAAAAGTCATTACTCCCATATAAAAACAAACCAATATTATCTTTTTCTGATAATTTAAAAGAAAAATTCATAAGAGCATCATAAAACGAGGCTTCCGAATTTTTAATATCAAAATTATTTATTCGTTTCAACAACCAGTCGGAATATGACGATCTAAAACTAATAAGATAACTACTACTATCCTTAAATATTGGACCTTCAATAAGAGCTTTACTCGACAATGGACTTATTCCTCCCCTAGCAGATAGATGTTCTGTATTACCTTTTTTTGTGTTAATATTAAATATCGAAGATAGATGACCTCCATATTCTATTGGGATATTACTTTTATAAAACTCAAACTCACTAATCGCATCCGAATTAAATGTGGTATACAATCCGAACAAATGTGATGAGTTATAAATTGGAAGATCACTAATATAAAACATATTTTGATCTGCTGGACTTCCTCTAACATTAAAGCCAGAAGACACCTCTCCTATTGTTTGTACGCCCGGCAATAACAAAGCAACCTTAACAATATCCTGTTCTCCTAATACTACAGGAAATTCTTTCATTGCTTTTGCAGAAATTTTTTCAAAGCCCATCGAAGTGCTTTTTACATTATGATTACGTGTTGATGTTACAACTGCTCCATCAAGTAAAATTGAATTTATTTTAAGAGGAATATCTAATTTGCCACTAGAATTAACTTCTAATTTATAATTCTTCTCACACATTCCTAAACTATTAGCAGATAAAGTATAGTTCCCAGGCTTTAATTCTATTTCGTAATAACCATTAGTATTTGTAATTACATACAAATTTGTTTCAACAAATTTTAATCGTGCTTGCGGAATAGTATTCCCATCACTAAAATCTGTAACATAGCCACTCAAAACAGCTTTTTTGTTTCCCCTCCCCTTTGTGCCAATCACCACACTTTCGGAAATAAAATTCTGATATGTCTTCAAATAATCATCATCATTATTTATATAATCTACTTCTTCTTGTTCTTCACTGCTATTTTTTAAAAATAGATTATTAAAATTTAAACTAATTGAAAAATCTTTGAATAAAAAATAATTTCCTCTATCGTCTCTCGAAACTTTTATCCCATACGACGAAAAACTTTCTTCTAAAATTTGCATTAATAAAACACTATCATGTTTTACTATTATATCTACATTAGGAATACTCTCTGTTTTAAAAAAGAAACGCACATTATTTTCAGTCTCAATATTTTTTAAAAAATCATTCCAACTTAAATTTTGTGTTTTTATATAAATATCATCTTTCTTCTCTTGTCCAAATAAAGCATTTGATAAAATTATTAAAAAGAAAAACCAAAGAAAAAATATCTTATGCTTCATATTATTTAGATGTTAAGTTTGAGCAATAATTCATAAGTTCAATTAATTGAATTTTAGTTGCTTTTCTATATTTAATATTATTCTTTTTAATAAACGATTTTATCTCACTGCGTTTCTCTTCTTCGAAACATTTATAGAAAGATGATTTTCTATTAACATTTCTTATCTGCTCATTATGACAAAGATATATATATGATTTTACGGCAGAATAACTCCCATAAGGTGTAATATTTGAGTATTTTTTAATAAACACTTTTTTATATACTTTTAACAATGAATATTTTCCTTTATATATCTTCTCATAATAATTTCGTTTCATATCTTTTAAAGGGGAAAAACGGGAATTAATAAAACATGAGTTATTGATTATAAATGAATCAACTTGAAATTTATTGAGATTTACAAATTTTTTAGTACCATCACCCATATCGGCTTTTAATATAACATCATCAATTATCAAATCATATTTGATAAAAAGATTTGTGTATTTTTTATTGTTTACAAACAATAAGGCTTCTGTCCATTGATCTTCGAGATAAGGATTTCCTTTTATTCTAGAATTGGGAAGAGGATACACACAACCATTAATTATCTCATCATTACTAGAATAAAACATTTGGCTTTTATTATAAAGCTTTATAACTTCCTGCGACGATGAATAATTCTTTTCTTGAGCATATGATGATACTGAACAAACAAAAAATATAAAAATAACTATGTGAAATTTCTTTTTATATAATGGATATAAATTCATTTTTATTAGCAAATTAATTTAAATAATATTTTTCGAATACATCTCAATTTTTGTGTATTATGACACTAAATAAGCTATAAGGTTTAATCTTTTTCACTATACTAAGCAATTTAAAAGACTAATATTTAAAAA
>CAZDCZ010000108.1:0-7730 GCA_964504155.1 uncultured Bacteroidales bacterium
ATTTAATTTGTAAAAATTACCAAAAAGCAATTGAATATTTTCAGAAATGCAAAAATATTAATTCAAACTTTTCTAATACAGGCAGTTTAATGAAGTTATCTAAAAAAATGAAGAAAAGAATTGAAACAAATAATTAAAAATATTTTTTTATATCAGAACAATATTAATGAATTAGACTCTTAAAATTTGCATTATACTCCTGAAATGTTTTTGTTTTATAAGCATCGTTAACTAAGAAGTTAAGAATAACTTCAAGTTTCTCGGGAGTTTGGTAACCGGGAATTGCCGTTAACAATTGATTTTTCTCATTTAAGTATGCAATTGATGGATACGACATCTTACCATTTAACAAAGCAATAGCTAACTGGTGAGGTGTTCTTCCATTTGTTCCTTCATTAATAAAATTTTTCCCCATGAACACTATATTTTCATGAGACTCTGCATTGAATCGCACAGCATAAAATTTCTCGTTCAAAATCTTTGAAATTTCCGGATTAGTAAAAGTTAATTTTTCCATTTTTTTACACCAACCACACCAATCGGTATATACATCAATAAAAATTTTTCGTGGGTGAGTTTTATTTAACTCAACAGCATCTTGAAAACTATACCATTTTACCTTTTCTGTATTCTGTGCATTTAAATGTAATACTAAAACTAAAACTAAAAAACTAAAAACTATTTTTTTCATATCGAAACTATTTATTAACAATTCTTCAATAAAACAAAAATTACACAAAATCTTTACTTATAATAACTCTTGCAAAAGAACTAACTACCTTTTATAAAAATCAAAAATACTTATTAAGATTTAAAACACAATAGTAATTTATTTTTATAAAATATACTATCATATAATAATGCTTTTTTAGATTAATAGTTTTAAAGAAAGTTTTTTTTTATTTACTTTATGCACTTATTTAAACTTATAAATATTAATATTCATATAGGAGGAAAAATAATGAGTGAAATATTAAAATTAGAGCCTAAAGCTCTTTGGAAAAATTTTTATGATTTAAATCAAATTCCAAGACCGTCGAAAAAAGAAGAAAAAGTAATATTGTTTGCTAAAAAATTTGGCGAAGATTTGGGACTAGAAACCATAGTTGATGAGGTAGGTAATGTAATAATAAAGAAGCCTGCTACCAAAGGATACGAAGATAGAAAAACTGTTATTTTGCAAGGACATTTAGATATGGTTCCACAAAAAAACAGCGATAAAAAACACGATTTTGAAAAAGACCCTATCGAGATGTTAATTGATGGAGAATGGGTTACTGCTGACGGAACCACTTTAGGTGCAGATAATGGAATGGGTGTTGCTGCTTCGATGGCTATATTGCAAGATAATAGTCTAGAACATGGACCTATTGAAGTATTATTTACTATCGACGAAGAAACAGGAATGACAGGAGCTAATGCTCTTAAACCAGGACTTTTAGATGGCGACATACTTATGAATCTTGATTCTGAAGATGAAGGAGAATTATATATTGGTTGTGCAGGTGGAATTGATACTAATATGAAATTCTATTTTAAAGAAGAAAAAGTTCCTACCGACGTTACAGCTTTTAAACTTGGTGTAAAAGGAATGAAAGGTGGTCATTCCGGATTAGATATTCCTTTAGGTCGAGGAAATGCAAATAAAGCTATTAATAGAATTTTATATGCTGCAATTAAAACTGTTAAATTACGTCTTTCAACTATTGCAATTGGCGATTTAAGAAACGCTATTCCTCGCGAAGGAAATGCTATTGTTGTAGTTCCAAATGCAGAATTAGGCGAGTTTAAAAATATTGTAAAAGAAGTTTCTGATGAGATAAAAAATGAACTTTCTTCTACAGAACCGAATTTGCAGTTTGATTTATCTGAAACAAAAATGCCTTCATTCGTTATTGATGAGGAAACTCAAAACAATATGATTAGAGGTATATATGGTTGTCCGAATGGCGTTATTCGAATGAGCGACGATATGGAAGGTTTAGTTGAAACATCGACAAATCTTGCTCATGTTGAAACTAAAGATAATTATATTTTAATAGAAACTTTACAGCGTAGTTCTGTAGATAGCAGTAAAGACGACCTTGCTAATATGATTCGTTGTATTTTTGAATTGGCAGGAGCAGAAGTTATACATGAAGGTGCTTATCCCGGATGGAAACCAAATATAAATTCTGCAATACTAAAAACAATGGGAGAAGTTTATGAGAAAAAATATTCAAAAATCCCTAAGATTATGGCTATTCATGCCGGACTAGAATGTGGTATTATCAGTAATGCATATCCCGATTTAGATATGATTTCTTTTGGCCCAACAATTCGATATCCTCATTCTCCTGATGAGAAAGTTAATATCGATACAGTTCAGAAATTTTGGGACTTCTTAGTTGAAACACTAAAAAATATTCCAAAAAAATAATTTATTTATTTTAACTCTAAAAGGCTGAATCTTTTTTCGATTCAGCCTTTTTTGTTTTTACAATTTATATATCTGACTTTCTGTAAATTATATAGTCATCCGGTAATTAGCAATTCATATTAATTGCAAATTATTTTCAATACTAGTTTATTCTTTTTAAAAATATTGTACCTTTCATTGTTATAATTATTGCCTTTAGAAGTGTATTTTTATAAAATTATAATTAAAAAATGGGAAAAATAACCATCCAAGAAATATTAGAGAGTTCTAACAAAGGTATTATTAACATCGATAATATTTCTTTTCAAACATTTGATTTATTTAAATCTGAACAATTGAAAAATTATGGAGTTTTCTCAAAACTTATGTATGATAATTTTCGGGTTTTAAAGAAAATAAAAAAAGCAAAAGATATTCCTATTCTAGTTTCCGGAAGTACTGGAACAGGAAAAGAAGTAATGGCAAAATATTTACATTACGAAGTTGATAACAACCAAGGTTCATATATAGCAATAAATTGTGCCAACATAAACAAAGATATGTTCGAAGCAGAACTTTTTGGATATAATAAAGGGGCATTTACCGGTGCAAATCTGACGGGGAAAGACGGGTATTTTGCTCAAGCTACAGGAGGAACATTATTTCTTGATGAAATAACCGAAATTGATCTTAATATTCAAGTTAAACTTTTACGAGTATTACAAGAACGTGAATTTTACAGATTAGGAGGAAATAAAAAAATTAAAGTAAACTGTCGAATTATTTGTGCTTCAAATAAAGATGTTTATAAATTAGTCGAGAAAGGTTTATTTCGCGAAGATCTGTATTATCGATTAAATATTGTTAATATTAATATTCCTAAGATAAGTGAACGTAAAGAAGAGATAATACCTTTAGTATTATTTTTTATTAATCTGTTAAACAAGAAGTATAATAAAAATGTGCACTTTATAGAATATAAAGTATTACAATTGCTTAGTAGGTATAAATGGCCGGGAAATATCCGCGAAATAAAGAATTTCATTACTCAGATAATGATATTTATTGATGGACAAACTATTAAATTCGAACATCTGGAAATTAAAGATAATCTCGACAGGCAACAAACACAAAGCATGGAACCAAATTATTTTAAAAATCTTGATAATGACATTGATTTAATTACAAAAATAATTAGCAAACCAATAAAACTAGAAAGTTTTATAATGGAAATTGTAAAAGAAGTTCTGAAACTGTATAATGGAAATAAATCTAAAGCAGCAAAGCATCTTGGTATAAAACGCGAACAAATGTACAATAGATATAAAACAGATTAATTTATATGAGTGTAATATTTCTTACAGTTATCTGTTTTGTGTTATATAATTTTAATAATAATGAAAATACTTGTAGTTGACGATTCAACAATAAACAATATCCTTCTTCAAGACTTTCTCGAAAGCCATAAATATGAAGTACATACATCTTTAGATGGACGAGAAGCACTAACTTTAATAGATACTATTAAACCCGATTTAATATTACTTGATATTATGATGCCGGGAATTAGCGGTTTTGATGTATTAAATAATATGAAACAAAACGATATTAAAATTCCTGCAATTATTATTTCGGCTTATAATAATAAAGAAAAAAAAGATTTAGCATTAAGCCTTGGAGCTTGCGATTATATTGTTAAACCAATTAACTTCGACATTCTCTTAAAATTAGTAAATAAATTTAACAAAGACCTATAATTATAGATTATTAAAACTTTATAAACGCTGTTATTAAATGTACTATTAACCTGGGTTCGATATTTCTAACATTTCTTTTCAATTAATTTTATCAAATTTACTTTATTCATCTATTGCAATTATATTTTTAAAAGTTGCACTTATAAATTCTTATACATTTTTTCAATACCAATTGTAAGTTTTCTAACACATATTTAAAATACTATACAGTTATTGTGTAAGTTATCTTACATAATTATTTCACAAAACACTCCAATAATCACCCTTACCTGCTAATTTACTGCAAGTTACAAATTTTGGCTCGACTCTTGTCTTACTGAAAATAAGAAACTTAAAAACTAAGGTCATGAAAATATTAGTAATAGACGATTCAACAATAAACAACATTCTTCTTCAAGATTTTCTTGAAAATAACGGATTCAATGTCTTAACGGCATTAAGCGGATACGAAGCCCTAGATATTATAGAAAATCAAACACCCGATTTAATTCTTTTAGATTTAATGATGCCGGGAATAAGTGGATTTGATGTTTTAAGAATAATTAGACGACGAAAATTAATGGTTCCAACAATAATTGTTTCTGCTTATAATGATATTGAGAAAATAAAAACAGCAAAAAAACTAGGTGCCTGTAATCATCTGAAAAAACCTATCGATTTTAATCATCTTCTCAATACAATTGAAAGTGTAATAGAACACGCATAAACCTATAAATAAAGAAAAATGAAAAATTTACATACATACCACACCATTAGTTTATCTATCGTAGTTACTGTAGTAATTTCATTTTTTGTTAATATAAACGATAGTTTTTCTCAGAATCTTAATGAATTACCGGTAGTTTATGGCAGCAATTTTGCACAATCTTTTCATAGCACATCATACAATTCAAATTTTATTGTTTCGCTAAATATGGTTCAAGGGAGAAGAACATTAGAACTTGGAATAATAGTCGATAACAGAGATATAGTTTCCGGAGCTGAGTTTGTTCATAAATTTTACCTCAATAAAAATTTGGGACATAACGAATATAACTTTTCAAATTATAATATCAGACCATATTTAATTTACAATCTTATATATCATAGAGCTACCAGTAATACACAATTAATGAATAATTTAATTATTGATGGAGAATCAACAATTAATCTTATGAATCTTGAAGAACCTGAAAAAGTTACTACCATTGAACATTATATAGGATTTGGATTAGAAAAAGATATTGTAAATAATTTATTTATAAGTGTTAATGGAGGTATAGGTATATATTTAGGAAAAAACAATGATAATAACAAAATTGATTCAAGCATTAAACAACATCAAGAAAACGGAATGACTTGGACTACAAAATTAGGTTTTGGATATAGGTTTTAATAATAACCTTAGCTCGATAAAAAAATTTAATTAATAAGCTTAGTTTATATTTAAAAAAAAGATGAGAAAATTTAATAATCCTCTCATCTTTTTTATTTTATCACTATCTAACTAAATCGAAAAACAATTCAATTATTTTTTTTTACAAATCAGTAATTATTAAAGTTTTAATTAAATAATTTCTTAATAATATTTTCATTTTTATGATTACAAATATCTTTCCCTTCACCTGAATATAAATACTCAATTCTTGTACTATAATGTTTAGTAATTTTTCCTCTAACCATTTTTAGTGTAGTATTTATTAATTTATTTTCTTCGGTAAAAGCATCTCCTAATATTGCAATTGCTGATGGCAACCATCTTTCAGGAAATTCATTTTCATACTTACCGCCTTTTCTATATTCGTCTATTTCTTTTTGAATACGCTTTAAAACAGCATCTTGACCTTCAATTGTATTGATATTTATATCATTCGAATTAATAAATCTTTTTAAAGCTTCTTTGTTTGGAACAAGTAAAGCTACAGTATATGCATTCTGATTATTATGCAACATACACTGATTAATTAATGATGATTGTTGAACAAATGATTCTTCTATCGACTCCGGACTATATTTTTCTCCATCGTTACTAATAAGTAAACTTTTAAAACGGCCTAAAACGTACAAGAACCCATCTTTATCCATATAACCTAAATCGCCGGTATAAAGCCATCCATTCTTTAGTGTTTCGTTTGTAGCTTTTTCGTTTTTCCAATATCCTGCCATTACATTTTCTCCTTTTACTACAATTTCTCCTTTTTCTCCTGTTTTAAGTTCATTGCCTTTATCATCGCATATTTTTAATTCAATATTTTTTACAAGAAAACCCGACGAACCTAATTTGTGTTTTAATGGAGCATTCGATGAAATAATAGGTGACGATTCTGACAAACCATAACCTTGATACATTGGCATTCCTATTGCATAAAAGAATTTCTGAAGCTCAATATCAAGCAGAGCTCCTCCACCAATAAAGAAATCGAGATTTCCTCCAAACCCTTCTCTAATTTTGCTGAATAATATCTTGTCGAACAAATTTAATATTGGTTTTTTTACAAATTGGAATCCTTTACCCTTACTAAATCCATCTTTATTGTAACTATATGCCATTTTTAAAGCTTTCTTGAAAAGCTTTTCAACCTTTGGTCCTTTTTCTGCTATACTTCTCTCAATATTATTTTTAAAATTTATTGCTAAAGCAGGAACACTTAATAATAAATTTGGCTTAATTTCTTTAATGTTTTTAGGTATATTTTTAAGAGTTTCAATATTCGATTTTCCAAGTTGTATTGTAGCAAGACTTGCTCCATTAGACATAAAACTATATATTCCGGCAGTATGTGCAAAAGAATGATCTAAAGGCAATATTAATAAAGTAATATAACTCTCAGGAATACTCATTAAACTATTAGCTTGTTCTACATTAGCAGTATAATTTCTGTGTGTTAACATAATCCCTTTCGGGTCGGCAGTAGTTCCGGATGTATAACTAATATTTGCCAAATCGTCTTGCTTTATAGAATTTACAAGCGTATCAAAATCATTCTTACTGGTTTTTAAATAATTCTCTCCTAATCTAAAAATCTCTTTGTACGAAATTTCATCATTTTCGTAATTATCTATTTCATCTATATATATTATTTTTTCAATATCAGGAAGGTCATTTTTTATTTGTTTTATTTTATTTGCATAACTTCTCGATACTATTATATATTTTGCTCCTGAATGTACTAATCGAAAATGTAATTCTGAGAATGCATCAAGTTTTATCGATAATGGAACATTTATAGCTCCAGAATACAAAATTCCTAATTCACTTATTATCCATGCATTTCTTCCTTCGGCAAGCAAAGCCACTCTATCGCCTTTTTTTACTCCTAAATTAATTAAACCTGCAGCAAATATATGAACCTGCTCTTTTACTTCATTATAAGTAGTAGGTTCGTATTTTTCTGCTCCCCGCTCCCATAATAATGTATTATTCCTATATTTTTTAGCACTTTCTTCAAATAAATTGATTATTGTTTTCATAAGTTTCTATTTATGTTTTCATTGACAATAATATGAAAAATTTATTGTTTACAAATTCTTTTTAGCTCTAAAATCATCATTGCAAAAACTCAAAATCTTATTTTTTTTGAATTAATATATTATAT
>CAZDCZ010000109.1:0-7457 GCA_964504155.1 uncultured Bacteroidales bacterium
CTGGCGCGGATTTGTAATCCGTGCCTTAACAAACCTTTAATATTTTTAGGTGCTTAGCAATTTTACTAACAAAACAACTAAACGTCATCCTGAGCTGTCATCCTGAGTCTACCTGACGGTAGTCAGATATCAAGACAAAGGGAGTTAAACTTGAAAAGCTAACAGCAATTTAACCAGAAACAGGGGATCAGCAGAAAATCAGAGTAGATTATGTATAAATCTCAGCAAGTATGAATAAATAGAACGCTAATAAACAAAAATACCGAAACTGTATAAGTTTCGGTATTTTTGTTTATTACAAATCATTTAAACTATTTTTTTATGTCTTTTTCTTTCGAATTCTTTCAGATAAATTTTTCTTAATCGTATCGATTTCGGTGTAAGTTCAACATATTCGTCTTCCTGAATATATTCTAAAGCTTCTTCGAGCGAGAAAATAATTGGAGGAGTTAATCTTGCTTTATCATCGGTACCGGCAGCTCTAACATTCGATTGTTTTTTACTTTTTGTTATATTAACAGTAATGTCGCCTGCTTTTGAGTTTTCTCCAATTACTTGACCTTCGTAAATTTTTTCTTGAGGAGGAACAAAAAACTTACCTCTATCTTGAAGTTTATCTAGCGAATATGCGAATGTTGTTCCTGTTTCTAAAGCAATTAACGAACCATTTTGTCGTTTTACAAAATCTCCTTTCAAAGGCTCAAATGCTTTAAAACGATGAGACATTATTGCTTCACCGGCAGTTGCTGTAAGCAGCATATTTCTTAATCCAATAATTCCTCTCGAAGGAATATTAAATTCAAGAACTATACGTTCGTTTTTCTTCTCCATATTAACCATCTCGCCTTTTCGTTGCTGTACCATTTCAATGGCTTTGCCCGAAGATTCTTCAGGAAGGTCAATTGTAAGAAATTCAATAGGTTCGCATTTTTCTCCGTCAATTTCTTTAATAATTACCTGGGGTTGACCCACTTGTAATTCGTATCCCTCACGACGCATAGTTTCTATTAGCACCGAAAGATGAAGTACTCCTCTTCCGAATACAGTAAAAGAATCGGCCGATCCGGTTTCCTCTACTTTAAGAGCTAGATTTTTTTCTAGTTCTTTAAATAATCTGTCTTTTATATGTCGAGAAGTAACATATTTACCTTCTTGCCCAAAAAATGGAGAATTATTAATAGTAAATAACATACTCATTGTTGGCTCGTCGATACTTATAGGATTTAGCGCTTCAGGATTTTCAAAATCGGCAATAGTATCTCCAATAGAAAAACCATCAATCCCTACTAAAGCACAAATATCTCCTGCATCAACTTTTTCTACTTTCTTTTTACCTAATCCTTCGTATGATAATAGTTCTTTAATTTTTGTTCGCTTAATTTTCTTATCTCGGGTTACTAAAGAAACAGGCATTCCCGATTTTAATGTTCCACGCAACAATTTTCCAATAGCTATTCTTCCAACATATGGCGAATAATCTAAAGAAGTAATTAATAATTGAGGTGTTCCCTCGTATGTTTTTGGTTCTGGAATATATTTAATTATACTTTCCATTAAGGCTTCAATATTGTTGGTAGGTTTGCTCCAATCGTCCGACATCCATCCTTGTTTAGCCGAACCATATATTGTTGGAAAATCGAGTTGTTCTTCTGTAGCTTCCAAATTAAACATAAGATCGAATATCTCTTCCTGAACTTCTTCCGGTCTGCAATTAGCCTTATCTACTTTATTAATTACAACAATAGGCTTTAGGTTTAACTCTAATGCTTTTTGTAAAACAAAGCGTGTTTGTGGCATAGCTCCTTCAAATGCATCAACTAATAAAAGTACACCATCGGCCATATTTAATACTCTCTCAACCTCACCACCAAAATCGGAGTGACCTGGAGTATCTATAATATTTATCTTATAGTCTTTGTAAATTACCGAAACATTTTTCGATAGTATCGTGATTCCTCTTTCTCTTTCAAGATCATTACTATCCAAAATCAAATCACCCGGATCTTCATTTTCTCTAAAAAGTTTACCAAATAACAACATCTTATCTACAAGTGTTGTCTTCCCATGGTCGACGTGTGCTATGATAGCTATGTTTCTGAGTTTTTGCATACTATAAGATTTTTAAGGGTGCAAAGGTAGAGTAATTTTATTTCATATATAACTTAATATAAGAAAAATATTGAATATTATTTCTTTTAGGCTAAAAACCTGAAAATAAATTCTTATATCTAGAAATACGGATTTGTTTTTTATGCTCTATGTAAAAATAATTTTAATACTAAAAACAATCAAATAGTAATGAATATATTAATTTTGTATATTTGACTTAATTTTATTGATATTAAAAAACGAATTTGCAAACAATATAACAAACTAAATAACAATAAATAAACACAAGTTATATAAAGAATTAATTGTTTATAATATGGCACTAATTAGAGTTACAAAAGAATTTAGGTTCGAAATTGCACATGCTTTGTGGAATTACGACGGCTTATGCAGAAATATGCACGGTCATTCATATAGAATGTTCGTAACCGTAAAGGGACAACCAATTGAAGATATGGAAAATCCTAAACTTGGCATGGTAATAGATTTTGGAAATTTAAAACAAATTGTAAATACCGAAATAGTCGACAAGTTAGACCATGCAGTTATTCTATATTCAAAATCGGCAACAAAAGAAATATTAGAAAATAATACTTTGTATGGACGAAAGTATATTGTCGATTATCAACCAACATGCGAAAATATGGTTGTCGATATTGCAGAAAAAATTTCGGCTCATTTACCTAATGGAGTTAGTTTGTTTAGTGTTAAATTGCACGAAACAGCAACATCATTTGTAGAATGGTTTGCCGATGATAATAATTAAATAAAAACTTTAGATATATGTCGAAAAAACTCTTTCTGTTAGATGCTTATGCTCTAATATATCGTTCGTACTACGCTTTTATAAAAAACCCTAGATATAATTCTGCCGGATTAAATACATCGGCAATATATGGATTTACTAATACTTTAATAGAGATTTTACAAAAAGAAAACCCAAGCCATATTGGGGTAGTGTTCGATCCGCCAACGCCCACTTTCCGCCATAAATTGTATAAAGAGTATAAAGCTAACAGAGACGAAACACCCGAAGATATTAGAAAATCGGTTCCTTATATAAAGGAGATAATAAAGAAATTTAATATTCCTATTGTTCAGGTCGATAATTACGAAGCCGACGATGTAATTGGTGCTATTGCAAAGAAGGTAGAAAAAGAAGGCTTTCAGGTTTACATGATGACTCCCGATAAAGATTATGCGCAGCTTTTAAGCGACAATATATTTATGTACAAACCAAAACGTTTTGGTAATGAAGCCGAAGTAGTAACGGTAGAAAAAATTTGCGAGAAATATCATATTACAGACCCAATACAGGTAATCGATATCCTTGCATTGTGGGGCGATAGTGCAGATAATATCCCG
Organism: uncultured Bacteroidales bacterium; assembly: GCA_964504155.1. Lineage (GTDB taxonomy): Bacteria > Bacteroidota > Bacteroidia > Bacteroidales > UBA12077 > CAZDCZ01. Next base: position 3,475 of record CAZDCZ010000109.1, read on the forward strand.
GGGGCTCCGGGGATTGGCGAAAAAACAGCTATAAAATTAATATCGGAATATGGTAGTGTAGAAAATGTATATAAAAATATCGACAACCTTAAAGGAAAACAAAAGGAAAACCTAATTAACTTTAAAGAACAGATAGAGTTATCGAAATTCTTAGTTACCATAGAACTTAATATCGATTACGGAACAAAATCAGAAGAATTTAAAATAGTTGACCCCGACGAGAAAGGATTGACTGAATTATTTGAAGAATTAGAGTTTAATTCTATTACAAGACGCTTATTTCAAAAAGTTGTTACCGAAAAAGTAAAGAATATTCCTTTACAAACATCATTATTCGACGATCAGATTATTGTTGAAAGTAAATATAAGGATATCAATTCTGTAAATCATAAATATGTATTAGTCGATACCGATAACCTTCGAAAAGAATTAGTTTTAATGCTTAAACAGCAGAAAGAGTTTTGTTTCGACACAGAAACCACAGGCTTAAATATTTACGATCTGGAACTTGTTGGAATCTCTTTCTCGTGGGAAAAGCATAAAGCATATTACTTACCTGTTCCAAATAATAGGGAAGAAGTAATAGAAATGCTAGCCGATTTTAAATCGGTGTTCGAAAACGAAAGGGTAAGAAAAATAGGACAAAATATTAAATTCGATATTATGGTATTAAATACTTACAATATCGAAACCTCAGGTCCTTTGTTCGATACCATGATAGCTCACTATATTATTCAACCGGAGCTAAAACATAATTTAGATTATTTATCTAATCAATACCTTGATTATTCGCCCGTAAGTATTGAAGAAATGATTGGAAAGGGTAAAAATCAGATTTCGATGCGAGATGTCCCTGTTGGTAAAGTTAAAGATTATGCTTGCGAAGATGCTGATTTAACATGGTTGATAAAAGAAAAATTAGAAAAAGAATTAGAAAAAACAAAATTTACCGATTTAGCCGAGAATATTGAATTCCCATTAATTTATGTCCTTGCTGAAATGGAACTTAATGGAGTAAAGATTAATAGTAATGCTTTAAATGAATATTCGAAACAACTTACAAAAGAGTTAATAAAGATAGAGAAAAATATACACGAATTGTCGGGCGAAATGTTTAATATATCATCGCCAAAGCAATTAGGAGAAATTTTATTCGACAAATTAAAGATTGTAGAAAATGCTAAAAAGACAAAAACAAAACAATATTCAACTAGCGAAGATACTTTACTGAAGTTAAAAGATAAACACCCGATAATAAACGAGATATTAGAATTTCGTTCTGTAAAGAAATTATTATCAACTTATGTCGATGCTTTGCCTTTATTAATAAACAAAACAACAGGACGAATACACACATCGTTTAATCAGGCTGTTACTGCAACCGGAAGGTTGAGTTCAAGTAATCCTAATTTACAAAATATACCTATAAGAGACAAAAGAGGAAAAGAAATCAGAAAAGCATTTATTCCTTATTCTGAAGGGCACACTTTACTTGCTGCCGATTATTCTCAGGTCGAACTTCGTTTAATGGCACATATTAGTAAGGACGAGCATATGATAGAAGCATTTAAAAACAATATTGATATTCATGCTACTACTGCCGCCAAAATTTTTCATTTAGAAAATGTCGATGAGGTTACAAGTGAGCAAAGAAGAATAGCAAAAACGGCAAATTTTGGTATCATATACGGAATATCAGCTTTTGGTTTAGCTCAGCGATTAGAAATTAGTCGCACAGAAGCAAAAACTTTTATCGACGATTATTTTCTGGGGTTTCCGAAAGTAAGAGAATATATGGATAATACTATTGCTTTTGCCCGTGAAAAAACTTATGTAGAAACATTAATGGGACGAAAAAGATTTTTGAAAGATATTAATTCCAGAAACGGAACAGTTAGAAGTTTTGCCGAGCGCAATGCAATAAATGCTCCTATTCAGGGTTCTGCTGCCGACATTATTAAGCTGGCAATGTGCGATGTGTCAGAAGAAATGAAATTGAGAAAGCTAAAAAGCAAAATGATACTGCAGGTACACGATGAGCTTGTTTTTGATGTTCCGGATAACGAACTCGAACTAATGAAAAAAATTATTAAAGAGAAAATGGAAAATGTTGTTAAATTATCTATTCCTTTAATTGTTGATATTGGCGAAGGAAAAAACTGGATAGAAGCTCACTAATTCTTATTTTGAAAACTAATAGGTTTTGAACCGGTTTGTTAAACTTAATAGCCTTTCAAAACTTATTAGAGCTTATTTAAATAATTATTTCTTGTTAACTTACAAAAATTTATTTTTTCCTTTCCACAACAAAATTAACTAATTCTATTAATGATGTTTTTGACTCGCTTTCGGGCAAATCGCTTAATAATTCCATTGCTTCTTGTTTATAATCATACATTTTTTGTTTTGCGTATGCTATTCCTCCACAATTTTCGACGAAATTAATTATTTCTTTTATCTCAGAATTTCTTTTTTCTTTTTTCTTTAATAGATATAATATTTTCTTTCTGTTTTTTAAATCGGTATTACTTAAGGCATAAATAAGTGGCAAGGTTAATTTTTTTTCTTTTATATCGTTAGCCTTTGGTTTCCCGATATTTCCTTCCGATTGATAATCTAATAAATCGTCTTTTATTTGAAAAGCAATACCTAACAATTCGCCAAAATGATGCATTTTCGATATAATTTCGTTATCGGCACCGACCGACTTCGCACCACAAGCAGTACAAGCCGCAATTAAAGATGCCGTTTTTTTACGAATAATTTTAAAATACGTTTCTTCATCGATATTTAGCTTACGTGATTTCTGCATTTGCAAAAGCTCTCCTTCGCTCATTTCTTTGACAGCAACAGAAACTATTTTTAGTAATTCTTGTTCATCGTTTTCAATGGCTAAAAGCAAACCTCTCGACAACAAATAATCGCCCACCAAAACACTAACTTTCGATTTCCATAAAGCATTTATAGAAAAAAATCCGCGGCGCATCGACGACTCATCAACAACATCATCGTGAATTAAAGTTGCTGTATGTAACAGCTCTATTAAGCCTGCTGCAACATACGAAGAATTAGTAATTTCAGAATTTATTGTCTTTGCACATAAAAACACAAGCATGGGACGCATTTGCTTTCCCTTAGTTCTAAGAATATATTTTGTTATTATATTCAATAAAGAAACTTTTGTTTTCATCGATGAGTTGAAAAAAACATCAAATTCCTTCATCTCTTGAAAAATCGGAGTTTTTATTTTTTTTATGCTAGACATAAACTAAGGCTTAGAGATAAAAATTACTAATATTTATCAAACATAATTAAAAAAAACATTACGAATAGATATTTTAAGAATATTAATATTCACAATTTTAAAAATCAACTGCCGTAAACGATCTTGACTATGCGTAGTTTGGGATTTTGAAACGATTAATTTTCAATTTACCACTAATTTTATCTAATGCTATGCGCTTCAATATTAACACTTTACCCAAACTGAGTATAACCTTTGTTAGGCACTGGCATTCATTTATTTCCATATATTTATCTTTCAATTGCTTTTCAAGGTCTTCTATTCTTTTTTTTAATTGTAGATTTTCAAATGATTCTGTTAGATTATTTGCCGTTTTTTTCTTTTTCATCTGAATTGGATTTGATACAAAATTAGGTCTTCTTGTTTTAATTCCTGTATCATAACCTAATTTTCTCATCCACATCAATAGCTGACCATGTTCTTCTTCTCCGGTATATTTTTCCCAGATATCTCTTTTGGTACATTTAGATGAAATCAATTCATGAATAATGTAATGTTTTTCTTCATCTGAAAAATACCTGCTTGATTTTTGGATTATTTTACTGCCGGATAATCCTAAAATAAATTTACTTTTTTTATCCATTTTTACACTTTTTTGTGTAAACCTATTTTAGGACGAGACAAATAATCCAAAATCAATAAAAAAAGTTTTTAGAGCAACTGTGCAGATTGCTAAAAA
>CAZDCZ010000110.1:0-6869 GCA_964504155.1 uncultured Bacteroidales bacterium
GAGAAAACAAATATATTGTATTAGAATAAAGTAATATAGTTTATGGGAACGAAAATAAGCGATGAGGGATTTATGAGAGAAGCAATAAAAGTATCTCTGGAAAATATTACTAAAAATGGAGGTCCTTTTGGAGCTGTTATTGTAAAAGATGGTAAAATAATTGCAAAATCAGGTAATAGTGTAACAACCGATAATGATCCAACGGCTCATGCCGAAGTAAATGTTATTCGTAAGGCTTCGAAAAAATTAGGAACTTTCGATTTAAGCGGATGTACTATTTATTCGTCGTGCGAACCTTGTCCTATGTGTTTGGGGGCGATTTACTGGGCTCGGTTAGATAAATTATTCTTTGCAAATACAAAGGTAGATGCAAAAAATATTGGTTTCGACGATTCGTTTATTTACGAAGAATTTGAATTAGATATTAAAGACCGTAGTATTCCTACTGTTCAGATAATGCGCCATGACGCAATTGTTGTGTTTAATAATTGGATGAACAAGGATGACAAAATAGAATACTAGGTATTATAAAAAGCAAATAAATAAAATTGAGTCCAAAATTAACAGAGAATTTCTTCCGTCGCGATGTTCTGAACGTTGCTCCCGATTTACTTGGAAATATTATTGTGCGAAAATTCGATGATGGTTCTATTGAAAAATATATTATATGTGAAGTAGAAGCCTATCGCGGGGAAGAAGACTTGGCTTGTCATGCTAGCAAAGGGCGTACAGAACGAACAGATGTAATGTACCATCGGGGAGGATGTATGTACGTATATTTAATTTATGGAATACATTGGATGTTAAATATTGTATGTGGCGAAAAAGATAATCCTCAAGCAGTTTTAATACGAGGTGTAGAGCAATTTAATGGTCCCGGGAAATTAAGCAAAGAATTGCAAATAGAAAAGAGTTTTAATACCGAGAGTATTGAAATGTCAACTAGAATTTGGATTGAGAAAAATCCTAATCTGAAAAATAAAAAAATTAAAACTGAAAAGCGGATAGGAATTGATTATTCTGGTAATATATGGAAAAATAAATTGTGGAGATTTATCCTTGATAATTTAAAAAGCAAATGCTAATTATTTATAATTTCTTTAAGAAGAATTCTTCATTAAAAATAATATATAAACCATAACTATAATCGAGTTTTGTTGAAATTAAATCGTAATAAGTTTGCAGGCGTATTCCCAGATTTATATTGTCGAATATTTCATCTTGATAACTCAAATCTACTGTAAGTAGTTGTCGTTCCGGCTCTTCTATATAGAATTTATAATCGGACACAGATTGAAATATAGGATTCCCTAAAGGCGAAATGTATTCGTTTGCATACCAATATCCTAGAGTTATTTTCGGACAACCAAGATCAAATAAAATAGTATTGTAAAATGCATATCCGTCTTTATAAATTTGTAATTGAGTTGGAGACAAGTCGTTGTAAATAAGATAATAAGAGTTTGTTGTTATTCTTTTTAAAAATTTATAATTAAGCGAATAATTAATATTTATACCATAAGCTAAATTGAGTATAGTTTTTATGTTATCGTTATTAATATTTATCTGTCCACCTTGATGCAAAATTGTTCCTTGAAAAGGTAACGAAATATTAAAATTCTCGTTAGAAATAAGATTTAATTCCGAAAGAAACCCAACAGTTAGTTTTTCTTGAAAAGGGCTGTTTTTAAGAATAAACTTATTCCAATTTAACCAAATATTCGATTTTAAATATGGGAAATTAATTAAGAATTGTAATCCATTTTCAATATTGTTTTCAATAAGATTATCGAATTTATATAATGGCGGAATTAATTTATAATTTAACGAACTGTAAATTGTGCCTAAAATAATATCTATATTAGTATTAATTTTATATTGAAAAGAAAATGTTGGTAATATATCTTTAAAGTTATCTCTTCCGCTATATTTTAAAAAATGTATTCCTCCCGATATTTTAATGTTTTTATTAGGATAATAGACCAAAGAAGGATCTAGATGAAATCCAAGAAGGGTATAACCCTCTGAATAATTGCTGAAATATTCGTTGTTTTTAAAAAAATTATTGTTCTTAATATTAAGAAATAATGAATTGCTTTTAGTCGAATCAATTATCGAAGAAGCGTCAAAAATAGAATTAAAATCTTGAGAATAGCTTTTTATTATTAGAGCATTAAATAGAATGAAAAGAAATATTATTTTTATTTTCCGAAACATATCTTACTAGAATTATCGACTATTGATTTCCGTAAATGTATAAAAAATAATGATATTTGTATATATTTACTAAGAATTAAACAATAAGATAATTAGTAAACGGTTATTTTATAAAAATAAAAAATTTTATAAATAAATAAGTATGAATAAATACAAATTATATAATAAAGTATTTGGTTGGGTAGCATTTTTTATTGCAGCTATTGTTTATTTGCTTACAATAGAGCCAACAGCAAGTTTTTGGGATTGTGGTGAATTTATTGCAACAGCTTTTCGGCTAGAAGTTGGGCATCCTCCCGGAGCTCCTCTGTTTATGATAATGTCTAGATTTTTTACAATCTTCAGTATTCCCGAAAACGCTGCAAAGATGGTAAATATTCTTTCGGCCCTTGCTAGTGCTTTTACTATAATGTTTCTTTTTTGGACGATTACTCATCTTGCAAAAAAAATAATTATTAAAAACAATAACTATTCGATAAATAATATTATTGCAATTATTGGCAGTGGATTTGTTGGAGCTATGTCTTATACTTTTTCCGATACTTTTTGGTTTTCGGCGGTTGAAGCTGAAGTATATGCAACATCATCGTTATTTACGGCTATAGTTTTTTGGGCAATTCTTAAATGGGAAAACGAAGCAGGCGAAAAATATTCTAATCGATGGATTATTTTAATAGCTTATCTTATAGGACTGTCTATTGGCGTGCATTTGCTTAATTTATTAGCTATTCCTGCTATAGTTTTTGTGTATTATTTTAAAACTTATAAGGTAACAAAAAAAGGAATTTTTAATGCTTTACTTATATCTGTTGCATTACTTGGCTCTATAATGTACATAATTATTCCGGGTGTTTTTAAACTTGCTTCATGGTTCGAATTGCTTTTTGTAAATGGATTTGGATTACCATATAATTCGGGAGTTGTTTTTTATGTAATCCTGTTAATTGCAATATTAGTTGTAAGTCTTCGATATACTATTAAGCATAATAAGGTTATTCTAAATACTTTGATACTTGGAATTACTGTAATTCTTATAGGGTATTCATCATTCTCTATGGTTGTTATTCGTTCTATTGCCGATCCTCCTATGGATCAGAATAATCCCGATAATGTGTTTAATTTATTAAGTTATATTAATAGAGAACAATATGGCGATAGACCACTTTTATACGGACAATCATTTAATGCACCTGTTATTTCAAGAGAAAAAGGGAAAGCTGTTTATGCAAAACAAGATGGTAAGTATAAAGTAGTCAATCATAAAGCTGTGATAAAATACGATTCTCGTTTTACTAGTTTCTTTCCTCGTATGTATAGTTCCGATTCCAGACATGTTAAAGATTATAAAGCCTGGGTCGATATTAATGGTAAATCAGTATCACTTTACGGAAATAATGGAAAATCAGAAAAGCTGGTAGTACCTTCATTTGGTGATAATTTGACTTTCTTTTTTAAATACCAGGTAGGATATATGTATTTGCGATATTTTATGTGGAATTTTGCAGGACGTCAAAATGATATTCAGGGGCATGGAGGGATACTAAAAGGTAATTGGATTTCAGGAATACCGGTTATAGACAATGCAAGACTTGGAACTCAAGATAATTTGCCGCAACATATGAAAAATAATCACGGAAGGAATAAATATTATTTCTTACCATTATTGTTAGGATTAGCGGGTTTGTTATATCAGTATAAAAAGAGCAAAAACGACTTTTTTGTTGTTATGATGCTTTTTATTTTAACCGGATTAGCCATTGTTGTATATCTGAATCAATATCCGCATCAACCACGTGAGCGGGATTATGCCTATGCAGGTTCGTTTTATGCTTTTGCTATTTGGATAGGATTAGGTGTATTGGCTTTATTTAAGCTATTAAGTAAAAAATTGGCCGGCGGCATTTCTTCAATCACTGCCGTGATAATAAGTCTTTTGGCTGTGCCTACTGTTATGGCTTCTGAAAATTGGGACGATCACGATAGATCGGGTTGTTACTCTGTTAAAGAGATTGCATATAATTATTTAAACACTTGTAAAAAAAATGCTATTATATTTACTAATGGCGATAACGATACTTTCCCTTTATGGTATGCTCAAGAAGTTGAAGGAATACGAACCGATGTGCGAGTGGTTAATCTTAGTTATTTGCGTGCCGATTGGTATATCAATCAAATGGCTCGAAAAGCGTACGAATCAGACCCATTGCCTTTCTCTTTACAGAAACGACAGTATCAAGAAGGTAGCCGAGATGTTGTACCTTTGATTAATAGAATAAATAAACCGGTTGATATTTATAAAGTAATGGAGTTTGTTAGAAGCGATAACGATAAAACTAAAATGCAATCTCCATTCGAACGAGGTAAAAGGATTAATTATATTCCTACTAAACAAATTGAAATTCCAATCGACAAGAATCAGATTATTGAAAAAGAACTTGTAAGCGAAAAGTATAAAGATAAAATTGTTGGTGAAATGATTTGGAATCCTAAACAACAATATTTTCTTAAAGATGGATTAATGTTATTAGATATTCTTGCTAATAACGATTGGAATAGACCAATTTATTGGGCAATTACTGTTAGTAGTGATAAGTACTTTAATTTAGATAAGTATTTTATGGTAACCGGATTAGCCTATCAGTTGGTGCCGATTAAAACACAGAATAAGTCAAATTCAAACGAGATTGGTTTTGTCGATACCGATATCATGTATAATAATTTAATGAATAAATATCTTTGGGGAAGTGTTGAAGATACTAATGTGTATTTTAACGAGAATAATAGAAGAATGTATTCGAATATGAGATATAACTTCGGGAGACTTGCTAATGCGCTTATAAAGGAAGGAAAAGAAGATAAAGCCGAACAGGTACTAGATAGATGTGTTGAGTTATTGCCAAATTCTAGAATAGCATTTGATTATTCTATATTGCCAATTATTCGCTCGTATTATGCTTCTAATAATCCCGATAAAGCAAAAGAAATATCGAAGCAATTATTCGATATATTAGCAGATGAATTATTGTTTTATAAAGATGTGATTAAAAAAAACAATAAAGAAATAAGCTTAGAGATAAGACAAGATTTGTATATCATGCAACAGTTAGCAATATTGGCTCGAAATAACGGTCAAACAGATTATTCAGAAGATATTATGCATGAATTCGAGATGTATTTGCAATTAGTACAATAGCTTTGCGATATTGCTTTATTGAAAGTGCAAATGGCAATTTAATAAATTGTATATGAAGAATGTAATTAGAATAGAAAATGGTAAATTGCCAATGCAGTTTATGTTAATTGGCTTTGTCTTAATTGTTTTGTCAATATTTTTTGTTGTAGAAAATCAGATAATTGGAGCTGTTTTAGTTATTCCCGGAATTTTTATTATTGCTATTCGCGAAGGTGTTTTGGTCGATAACGAAAATAAATCGGTATTCAGATATATTAAAATTTTTGTTTTCGAAAAGAAAGAATTAATAGATTTTTCTGAAGTAAAATATCTGTCAATGGTAAAAGTAAATGTAAAGCAAACAATGAATGTTCTTACTATATCGAATACTCAAAGCAAAATAATGCGTAAAGTAAATTTAATATTCGAAAACAATAAACATAAGCAATTATTTCAATGTAATTTGCTCGATGCTCTCGAGAAAGCAAAACTAGTAGCTAATATCACCGAATTAAAAATACTAAACCTAACTCATGGCAAAGAAGAATGGATAAACCCAACTAAAACCCCTGTTGCTATGTGATGATATGTAAAACGCTGATATGCCAAATTCACCATAAATCATTCATAATTAAAATGACGATTGCATCGAAGATATTTCGCAATATTATTTGGAATCATAAAAACGAAGAAAAAAAGATATATCTTACTTTCGACGATGGTCCAACACCCGGAATTACCGAATGGGTCTTATCTGTATTAGATGAGTATAATGCAAAAGCAAGTTTTTTCTGTTTAGGCGAGAATGTAGAAAAATATCCCGAAATATTTAATCATATTATTAATAATGGGCACTCAGTTGGGAATCATACTTATTCTCATTTAAACGGATGGCTAAACAAGAATAGTAAATACTTTAACGATATTGAGCGTGCCGACACAATAATAAAATCGAAATTATTCCGACCTCCTTACGGTAAGATAAAACCTTCGCAAATAAAATATTTAAAAGAAAAATACCGAATTGTTATCTGGGATGTTCTATCGAAAGATTACGATTTGTCTATTTCGCCCGAGAAATGTTATAATCGTGTTCTCCGGAAAGCAAAATCTGGTTCTATTATAGTGTTTCATGATACAATAAAAGCTCAAAAAAATTTACAATATGCTCTTCCGCGTATTTTAGAATATTATAATAATAAAGGATTTGAGTTTTGTAGTAAGCTGAGTTCGATATAAGCTTTGTCCACAGTTTCAATTAATGAAATCTGCCAAGCGGGAAAGCCAAAAACACATCATCTTTGCACTTAAAATCAATTTGCTCCCTTAAGGGTTTGGGGCAAACAAATTGATTTTTAGTATTTTCATAAGACGTAGCATAATTAGGATCAATTTAAAAAGTTGTGGAAATGAATTTATAAAAAATTTATATTTGCTGTGTTTTGAATATTTTATGTAGAAGTTATCTTTGTTCATTTAA
>CAZDCZ010000111.1:0-6799 GCA_964504155.1 uncultured Bacteroidales bacterium
CTGATACTTATTAAGCTGTACGAAAGTTAAGGCGACAAATTGATCGTAAGTCTTAAATTTACTAACACCTTTGTCGGTTTTGTAAGTATTGGTGCAGCTTTCAAAAAGCCAACGAGGTACTAAATCTAATATTTGTCGAATTACTGGTTTATTGTTATTTTTGTTTCGCCTGAAGAGTCCCATAATTAAATTGTTTTGGTAATGAAAACAAAAATATAGGATTCTGATGGCTTTTTAAAATTTCGACTTTCGGATGCTAGTGTTATTTTTATTTAGGTAAGGTTATTAGCTAATTAAAAAATATTGATATCGGAAAACAAAAATATTATTAAATAAACTACTTTGCAAAAAAATAATACTCTAATTTTTTTTTACCTTCTAATAATCAATTAATTGTTTTTGTATAAATATTAAACTCGTATTTATTAAAAAGATAAAATAACTTTAGTAAGTGATTATTTTGTAAATTGTGAATAAATATTTTTAGAAATGAAATTGTTTTTCGGTTAAAATTTTAACTTTGTGATGTTTTGTTAAATATTTATAGAAATGGATAATTTTATAGTATCAGCACGAAAATATAGACCACTAACATTTGAATCGGTAGTTGGTCAAGAATCATTAACTACAACGTTAAAAAATGCAATCAAAACTAATCATGTTGCCCATTCGTATTTATTCTGTGGTCCAAGGGGTGTCGGAAAAACTACATGTGCTCGTATTTTTGCTAAAACATTAAATTGCAGTAATTTAGGCGAAAACACCGAAGCATGCGACGAATGTGAATCGTGTATAGCATTCAACGAAAATAAATCGTATAATATCCATGAGCTTGATGCAGCATCAAATAATTCTGTTGATGATATTCGTAGTCTTATAGAACAAGTTAGAATACCTCCTCAAGTTGGGAAATATAGCATATATATAATTGACGAGGTTCATATGTTATCTTCGTCGGCCTTTAATGCTTTTCTTAAAACTTTAGAAGAACCACCTGCTCATGCTATTTTTATTTTAGCAACTACAGAAAAACATAAAATAATTCCTACAATATTATCGCGTTGTCAGATTTACGATTTTAATAGAATTAAAATTGATGATGCTGTAGAATATCTAAGGTATATTTCCGATAAAGAAAATGTAACATACGAGAAAGATGCCTTTAATGTAATAGCTCAGAAAGCCGATGGTTCAATGCGTGATGCATTGTCTATATTCGATCAGGTAGTTAGTTTCTCGGGCAATAATATTACTTATAAAAATGTAATAGAAAACTTAAATATTTTAGATTATGAATATTATTTTAAACTAACAGATGCTTTCTTAAACGAAAATATCACAGACTCGATGCTTATTTTCGACGAGATTTTAAATAATGGTTTTGATGCTCATCATTTAATAACCGGAATAAGCGAGCATTTTAGAAACCTATTACTTTGTAAAGACGTTGCTACAATTGAATTGCTGGAAGTAGGAGAAAATATTCGTGAAAAATATAAAGAACAAACAAAAAAAAGTGTAAATGATTTTCTGTTTTCTGCACTAAAAATAACGAGTAATTGTGATATTAGTTATAGAATCAGCAAAAACAAACGTCTACATGTTGAACTAGCTTTGGTTGAGTTATGTAATATATTTGCCGAAAAAAAAAAGCTAAATTAAGAAAACAAAAAAACAAAATTGTAAATACTCATTCATCAGAAAAGGGTAAAAAATCTGAAGAGAAAGCTGTTATTGTAGTTGAAAAAACTGAAAAAAACATTATCAGTAACGAAAATAAAATTAAAAATCAAATAATTCCGGACACAAATATTAAATCGTATTCAATTAAAGAGCTTAAAAAGAATGCGGTAAAAGATGATAGTTCTGTAAATAAAGAAGATGCAAAAAAAAATATATATAAAGAGAACCCATCGTTAAAAGAAGATTTTAGCCTTGAGCAATTACTTATTTCATGGAAAAAATTCACAGAAAAAATTAAGAATCGTACACGTATATATAATATTTTACTCTCGAAAGAACCTAAAATTATTGATAATAATATAGATATTACTATTGATAATCCTTTACAAGATGAAAAAATTAACGAAATAAGAAACGAACTTGTTAATTTCTTAAGATTCGATCTTAAAAATAGTTTTATCGACTTGTCTTTTTCTAAAGCCGACTCTAACAACGATTCAGCTAATGCTATATATACCGATAATGATAAATTGCAATATATGATAAATAAAAATCCGAATTTTAGAGATTTACAAAAAGAACTTAATCTCGACCTTGATAAATAATGAAAGTCAAATGATTTTTAATGTAAAATAAATAAGTTTTGAACAAATACTAAATCTATTGGTAAATAGATATGTTTTTTTGTATAAAATGTTATTTTTGTAAATTAGATTAGCAAATTAGAAAAAATAAAATATTAAAATAATGAATATATTCGATAAAATATTGACAAAATTCTTTGGAAATAAATCTGTAAGAGATATAAATGAAGTTAAGCCTATTATTGAAAATATAAAAGCACAATATTTGCAAGTAGTTGAGCTCGACAATAATAGTTTGAGAGAGAAAACTATAGAATTAAAAGCAAATATTAAAGATTATATTAAAGAAGAAAGAGAGAAGATAATATCGTTAAAAGAAAAAGTAGAAGACGATTCGACAGATATTAATAAAAAAGAAGAAATATATAAAGAAATAGATAAACTCGAAGATAAAATTGATGATAAGTTGAAAAGTAAATTGGACGAAATATTGCCAATTGCTTTTTCTATTGTTAAAGAAACTGCTCGCCGATTTAAAGAAAATGAATATATTGATGTAACTGCAACTGAATTTGATAAAGATTTAGCTGCTAAATACGACCATGTAGAGATTGTCGATGGTAATGCAAGGTTTTATAACTCGTGGGTTGCCGGCGGCAATAAAATAACCTGGGATATGTTACATTATGATGTTCAGCTTATTGGTGGAGTTGTTTTACATAATGGTAAAATTGCAGAGATGGCTACAGGTGAAGGAAAAACTCTTGTAGCAACATTGCCTGTATTTCTTAATGCTCTTACCGGAAGAGGTGTACATATTGTTACTGTTAACGATTATCTTGCAAAAAGAGACTCTGAATGGATGGGACCAATTTTTGAATTTCATGGTTTATCTGTTGATTGTATTGATAAACACCAGCCAAACTCCGATTCTAGAAGAAAAGCTTATAAGGCAGATATTACATATGGAACAAATAACGAATTCGGTTTCGATTATTTAAGAGATAATATGGCAATAAATCCCGAAGAATTAGTACAGAGAAAACCTAATTATAGTATTGTTGATGAAGTTGACTCAGTATTAATCGACGATGCCAGAACTCCATTAATAATATCTGGACCTGTGCCTAAAGGCGATTTGCAACAGTTCGACGAGCTAAAATCGGAAGTTGAGTTGCTAGTTAATGCTCAGAAAAAATTAGTTATAACTATACTTGCCGATGCTCGAAAAAAACTAATTGACAATGATACAGAAAAGGGAGGATTTTTATTAGTTCAAGCATTTAAAGGATTACCAAAGAATAAGGCATTAATAAAATTATTATCCGAAGAAGGGAAAAAAGCCCTTATGCATAAAACCGAAAATTTTTATATGCAGGATAATAATAAAAATATGCATAAAGTTACTGATGAACTGTTTTTTATTATCGACGAGCAAAATAATTCTATAGAATTAACCGATAAAGGACACGATTTGATTGCTGCAAAATCAGATGACCCTAATTTGTTTATACTTCCTGATATTGGTTCTGAAATTTCAGATTTAGAAAACTCTGAATTATCTGAGAAGGAAAAACTAAAAAGAAAAGATAAGTTAATTAGAGAATATGCAATAAAGTCGGAAAGAATACATACAATTAATCAGTTATTAAAAGCATATACTTTATTCGAAAAAGATGACGAATATGTTGTTGTTGATAATAAAGTGAAAATTGTAGATGAGCAGACTGGCCGTATAATGGAAGGAAGGCGATACTCCGATGGATTACATCAAGCCATTGAAGCAAAAGAAAGAGTTAAAGTTGAAGCTGCTACTCAAACATTTGCAACAATTACTTTACAGAACTATTTTAGAATGTATAAAAAATTGGCAGGAATGACCGGTACTGCCGAGACTGAAGCAGGCGAATTATGGGATATCTATAAGTTAGATGTTGTTGTAATACCAACAAATAGACCTATTACTCGTTCCGATTATAATGATTTAGTATATAAAACAAAACGAGAAAAATATACTGCTGCAATTGAAGAGATTGAAGAACTTACAAAAGCCAATCGTCCGGTATTGGTTGGTACTACATCGGTAGAAATATCAGAGTTGTTAAGTCGTATGCTTAAATTAAGAGGTATTAAACATAATGTCTTAAATGCAAAACGTCATCAACACGAGGCAGATATAGTTGCCGAAGCAGGGAAAGCAAGAAATGTTACTATAGCTACTAATATGGCTGGTAGAGGAACCGATATTAAATTGTCGAAAGAAGTTGTAAAAAGTGGTGGTTTGGCAATTGTAGGTACCGAACGACACGAATCACGACGTGTTGACAGACAGTTGCGTGGTAGAGCCGGACGTCAAGGTGACCCGGGGTCTTCTCAATTTTTTGTGTCATTAGAAGATAATTTAATGAGATTATTCGGCTCAGATAGAATTTCCGGAATAATGGATAGAATGGGACTTAAAGAAGGAGAAGTTATTCAACATGGTATGATTTCAAAATCTATTGAAAGAGCCCAAAAGAAAGTAGAAGAAAACAACTTTGGAATTCGTAAAAGATTATTGGAATACGATGATGTTATGAATGCCCAAAGAGAAGTAATTTATAAAAAAAGAAAGCATGCATTATATGGCGAAAGATTAGAAGTAGATGTTGCAAATATGATGTTTGATGTTTCTGAAAATATTGTAAATACATATTTAGAGAATGGCGATTTTGAAGGATATAAAATGGAACTTCTTCGTATTCTTGGTATCGATTCGCCGGTTAATAAACAAGAATTTCTTAAAGCAAATAATGACGAATTAGCAAACCATATTTATAATATTGGTATAGAAACATATAAGCGTAAAGAAGAAACAATTGCTGCGCAAGCTTTTCCTGTAATTAAAGATGTATATGAAAAAGCTGCTCATCAATACAAAAATATTGTTGTTCCAATTACCGATGGCAATAAAATAATGCATGTAGTTACTAATCTCGAGAAAACATATAAAACCGAAGGTAGAGAACTTGTAAAATCGTATCAGAAAACGGCAATTTTAGCTAATATTGATGAGTTGTGGAAAGAACACTTACGTGAACTCGACGATTTAAAACAATCGGTTCAGGCGGCGTCTTATGAACAAAAAGATCCTTTGTTAATTTATAAATTCGAATCATTCGAATTGTTTCGCACAATGATTGGGAATATTAACAAAAATGTTGTATCAACACTGGTTAAAGGTCATATTCCGCTTAAAAGTCCCGATCAAGTGAAAGAAGCCCAAGATAAAAAGAAAACAGATTATAGTAAATACAAAACCAGTAGGCCCGATAGTGCAACCGGTACCGATAGTCAAAAGAAAAAAACTGTTCAACCTATACGAAAAGAAAAAAAAGTAGGAAGAAACGACCCTTGTCCTTGTGGTAGTGGAAAAAAATATAAAAATTGCCACGGAAGACCGGAGGCGAATGCATAATATTTGTAAGCAATTAAAAAGAAGGTGTTAAAAAAGTAAAATTTCAAGCTATGTATGTCATATTGAGCTTGTCGACATATCTCATTTTTAAACTAATAGATTTTTCGACTTTGCTCAGAATGATAATAATTTGGTCTTTTTTAACACCTTATTTTTGTTCAAATATTTTTTCAAACAAAATCATAGAAATTAGTTAAAAAAATGTTTATCAAAATTAAAAAGAATAATTTTATAGATTTGCTATGATAAAACAATTATATTTTAAGATAAATAGAAAAAAATGTAAATATTATGGAATTTGATCTAAAAATAGGATTATCATTTACAGCTTCTCAGAAAGTTGAGTATAACGATACTGCATCAAAATATGGTTCAGGCTTAGTTGAAGTTTTTGCAACTCCTGCAATGCTAACATTAATGGAAAATGCTTCGTTAAAAACTGTTCTTCCATACTTACCTGAAAATTATACTACAGTTGGTTTCGAAGTAAATATTCGACACTTAAAACCTACACCTGTAGGAATGAATGTTGAGTGTACTGCTACATTAAAAGAAGTATCCGGGAAAAAACTTGTGTTTGAACTTTTTGCAAAAGATGAAGAAGGAACTATTGGTACCGGAACACATACAAGATATATTATAGATAATAAAAAATTTATGCAGCAATTTAGTAGATAATATATACTAATCATCGGATGACTTTTAAAATTTATCATACCTGGTAGTTTTTTTTAAACTGTTAGATCTTTGCTGTTTAATAAATACCAACTAGCGCGCGTTTCCAACATTACAGAGGAATTTGTTGCAAAATACCGTATCATTAAAGAAGTCCTTGTCATTTCGACCTTGTGGAGAAATCTGTCATTAAAGAAGTTTGTCATTTCGACTTTATGGAGAAATCTGTTAATAAGTGCTTATTGGTTATAAATTCGTGTTTGTACTTCTATTAGTCAGATGTCTCGACTATTGCTCGACATGACAATTTTTACTAGGCAGGCAACAAAACATACTTGTCATTTCGACCTTGTGGAGAAATCTGTTACTAAATAATTCGTAATTTTACTTAGCAGATACC
>CAZDCZ010000112.1:0-6766 GCA_964504155.1 uncultured Bacteroidales bacterium
CAGATACCTCGACTCCGCTCGGTATGACAATAATAAACAAGTGTTTCGACATTAGAGATGAATCTGTTCCAAACACTCGTGTCATTCCAGCTAGCACACGTTTATAAGGCATGCGACAAGCAGAAAGGAAAAGAAAAAAAACAAAAGTAAAAGTTAACCAAGGCACTCGTTACAAACGAACTCCATCTGGTTTTTTACTAATCCATTGCTAATAGCAAATTATGTTAATTCTCGTTTAAAATTAAAGTTACTTGATGGTTGTATTTGCTCGGAGAATTTTAAGCGTTTAATAAGTTTTTTTAAGGTGTTTTCCGATGGTTTCTCAAAACTCATATCTATTAAAAAATTCCTAAAGCCATTATTATGCAATTTCTTTTTATATTGTAATAATGCTACCGGAATTTCCGGTGTAACAATAGTAAATCCATCTTTTATTGTTCTATTATAATTTTCATTCATATCGTCGCGAAAATTATTCTCCACATCGTCTAATTTTATTGGCATTCGCGAGTAAAATAATTTGGGGTAAAAATACATTGAAACTATACCGTTTCTATCGTTCCCTTTTAAAAGATTCTCAATATCGTTTTCTAGTGGATACGAATAATTATTAATCCCTTCGCTATTAACAAATTCAGCTGCAGCATCGTTATAAACATAAACATTCTCGTTAGTCGAGATATTTGCTTTCTTAGGTAATAAAATCTTTTGCGACAAATTACTGATAATAAAATTGTTATATCCTTGGTTCGATAATTTTAAGCATAAATTTCTATAATATTCTATATTGCTCTCTGATATAAATTTAGGAAGTTCAACAATTAATTTCTTAGCATTTTGTTTTAGAAAATTTGCCTCTGTTTTTAAATTTAGCCAATCTCTTTTAGGTAAATTTAGAATTAAGCCATCTATATCGTTAAAGCGAATTTTTCGTAACCATTTTAACGAATCTATTCTTATAAAAAATTGTTCTTTAGTTTCTATATTACTGTTCCCAATTTGCGATATTATTTTTGATGCTTTCGATTGCGAAAATTTATCTTGGGTAATTTCTTCAAGCGTTTTAAATTTACTGGGAAATTTAATTTGTCTGTTATCTGTTAAATAAATTTTTTCTCCTTTTCGGATGTTAATATCTTGCTCTTTAACTAGTACAGTATTGTTATTTTGTATTTCAAAATTTTTAAGTTTAATAGCAATTTGATTTTTATTGTTTTTCCCAACAATACGTATTCTATTTCCGTATTCTATTTTTGTAGTTGTAGAAAAAGAGAAACCATCGTCGAATATTTTATTTACTTTACCAATGTACAAGCCTGTATTCGGAATATCCGAAATTGCATCTTTAACATTTCCACCTAGAAAATACGGTGTTTTCGAACGTCCTAAATCATATTCTAGCATTTTTTCTGCTTCATCTAAATTTTCAGGATTATCAATGGCAAACCTATATGCTTTTGTAACTTTATAAACATACTCGGCAGGTTTCATTCTTCCTTCGAGTTTAATAGAAGATATTCCTAAATCGATAAATTTTTTAATATTTGCAACCTGCTCGTTATCTTTTAAATTAAACAAATATTTATTTTTGTTTCCCGATTTATATAATCTTCGGCACGGTTGTTTGCACTGACCTCTATTGGCACTCATTCCGCCCAAATAACTACTAAATAAGCACATCCCCGAAAAAGAATAACATAATGCTCCATGAGCAAATATCTCAAGCTCAATATCCGAATTTTTCTTTATATTAATAAGTTCCGGCATAGTTAATTCGCGAGCCATAATAACTCTTTCAAATCCTTTTTGCTTAGAAAAAATTGCTCCTGCAGAATTATGATTTCGCATTTGCGTGCTTGCATGTACAACTAATTTTTGGAAATATTTTTTTATAAAATAATATACTCCCCAATCTTGAATAATAACAGCAGAAATACTCGTTTGAGATAAAAAGAATAAGGTATTTAATAAGTTTCTTAGCTCACTGTTTTTTATAACAATATTTAAAGTAACATAAACCTTTACATTATTTTTTTTAGCAATATCTAATAAAGTTAAAAATTCGTTATAAGTAAAATTTCTTGCTCTTTCGCGAGCATTAAAATCTTTTAATCCAAGATAAACAGCATCGGCACCACCTTCTATTGCAGCATAAAAAGCTTCAATATTTCCAACAGGAACTAATAATTCAGGTTTGTTCATATTATATATATATATTCGGTAAAATTACTAAAATTGTTAGAATTGATTTATTACTTAAGCATGTATTTTAGAATTAGTTTAATTAAATTATTTTTTACCTTTAATTAATTTTACTTTAACAGATTAAACAGAATTAAGATTTTTTAGTTTTTTTGCCCTAACCCTAAAGGGAGAAAACTAAAAAATCAATCTGTTTCCTTTAGAGAGCAAGGGTAAAAACAGGTTGATTTTGTGTTAAAATATAATGTGTCAAAGTAGAATTAATATATTAACTTTTATTATAAATTTTCTTGCTATTAGTAATATTTCAAAATTACAGATTATTAGTTATATATTTGGAAATATTATTTTTTTAGTATATTTACTTCGATATAATTTATATAGTATTAAAATTGCATTTTGTTTTTTTTGTAAATTATTTTAGTACATAACAAAAACAAGAATAATAGTCATGCTATGACTACCGATTTAAACACTTATAAATGAAATAATTTAAGTAAAATAATAAATATCGATATATGAAGTTTTTTTATAAATCATTAATATTTGCTTTATTATCAGTTATTGTTATTCAAGCAAATGGGCAAAATTGCAGAGATTATCATATAAATAATTGTAGATGGGGCGATCCTTCTTTTTTCTATAACAGACAATCGAGAAGTGCTTTATTTTCGCCGGGTACAACATCGAAATTCAAAATTATTGTATATGAAAACGAAGAGTATTATATAGCTATTAACGGACATAGAAAACTTGGAAAAATAAACATAAAAGTATCTGAAGATAACGAAACAAAAGAAGAATTGTATGATAATTCAAATTTTAAGTTCGAGAATCATTTCTTTTTTCAAAATGAAAAAACGCGAAAACTAATTGTTAAAATAACAACAGAAGAATCGTCATCTGCAAAAGAAAACAGTAAAAAATATTGCCTTGGGGTTTTAATAGAATTCAGACAAATGAAAGGTTCTAATAAAAATAATAATTCAAAAGATATTGGATTTTAATATCGTCAACTACGAGTCCACTCCGAAAAGCCGCTAAGCGGTTAACTTTACAAAAAGACTGAAAGTTATAAATCTGTACGTCAGTTTGTTATAAATCCGATATGCGGCTATAAATTGACAACTTTAGTTTTCGGAGTAGTCTCAACTATTAAAATTTATAATTAATGCCACGATAAAGCTTTTATTGTGACATTTTTTTATTTCTGAAAATAGCAAAAATGATGCAATAGAAACAATAAAAATATATACAACTGTGCATAACTCTTACATGGCAAATCTTCATCTAAAAGCCAATAAGCAAAAGCAAGTATAAATATTAATAATTGAAAATCAGCATATTTCTAAAATGTTATTGTTTACTTATGATAATATTTTTTTGCCTATAATTAATATTTATAAATCTAATTTCATAAATTTATAATCTATAATAATCAATATCTGTAATATATATATATATGACTGATCCAATTCTTAAAACTATTGTAAGATTAATTTCTCTTTTTGTTAATATAGATAAGGAAGTGGAGCTTCAATTAATTTATCCTGTAATTTCTGATTATCTAAGACAATATACAAATTCATCGAATATAAACGATTTAATAGAGATTTTTAAATTTTATAATCTACAATATAAATCTAACAAGAATTCTAATTTTCTTAAAGAAATTTCTATAAAATCGGTAAAATTACTTCGTTTAATAAATAATATTAATACAGAATTAGAACAGAAAGATAAATTTGACCTTTTCTTTGTATTACTAAAGATATTACAACAAAAAAATGAAATTATCCCTGATGAAATTGATTTTCTTCAAACAGTAGCTTTATCATTCAATATAAGTAATCTTGAATACAACAACCTAATTGCCTTTGCTTTAAAAGAAGATTCGGATATAATTAACAATAAAAATGTATTAGTTATTGATTCAAATAATAAAATATCTGAAAATCGATTAGTAAGACATCTTCAAAGAAAAAAATTAAATGGAAGTATATATATATTAAATGTTTCTTCGGTTAATATTTTTCTTTTCTATTATACCGGAAACGATCAACTTTTTATTAATGGTAACGAAATATCGAAGAACTCAATTTACGAATTTAAAAAAGGAAATTCTATATCTAGTTATAAAATGGGTTTACAAAATGTTAAGTTAAAACCTATTTATTACACAGAAGTTGGAATGGAGTTTGTTAATTCATCATCAATAGAAAGAATACATCTTTCGGTAAAAGACTTAACATATAAACACAACAAAAATACTTACGGAATACGTCCATTTAGTTTCAACTCCGAGTCGTATTTATTTGTTGGCATTATTGGCTCTAGTGGTGTTGGCAAAACAACTATGCTAAATGTTTTAAATGGAAATTTAAAGCCTAACAAAGGGCAAGTATTATTGAATGGGCATAATATTCACGACAGAAATAATAAGGAGTTATTTAATGGTTTAATTGGATACGTTCCTCAAGATGATCTATTAATTGATGAATTAACAGTATTTCAGAATTTGTATTTTAGTGCAAAATTATGTTTTGCCGATTATTCCGAAGAACAAATAAACTTAAGTGTTGAAAATGTATTAAGTCAATTAGATTTATTAAGTATTAAAGATTTAAAAGTTGGGAAACCACTAGAAAAAGTAATTAGTGGTGGACAAAGAAAACGTTTGAATATTGGATTAGAAATAATGCGTAGTCCATCGGTTTTGCTTATCGATGAACCTACATCAGGACTTTCATCTAACGATTCTTTAAATATTATTAACCTTCTTAGAGAACTTACTCTTCAAGGGAAATTAGTTATTGTAAATATTCATCAGCCTTCATCAAATATTTATAAATTTTTCGATCAGTTATTAGTTATGGATACCGGTGGCAGGGTAGTGTATTCAGGCGACCCGATGGAAGCAATTGTATATTTTAAAACACTAAACAATCAGGTTAATGCATCGGAAAAAGAATGTCCGTATTGTGGAAATGTAAACACAGAAATTATTTTAGAAATAATTACAGAAAAAATACTTAACGATAATGGACAATATACAAATAAAAGAAAAACTCCGGCATCAAAATGGTACTCGAAATACAAGGAAAATATCGATTCGAAAATAGTAATTGAAAATAAAAAATATCCGCTTCCTAAAAATAAATTAAAGATTCCAAATAAAATAAATCAGTTTAAAATATTTAGTTATAGAAATTTACTGACAAAATTAGAAAATAAACAATATATGCTAATAAGCTTATTGGAAGCACCATTATTAGCTATTATCTTGGGATATTTTTCGAAATATATTATTGGAACAGAAAATGATTCAAATGTTTATATTTTTAGCGAAAACGTAAATATACCGTCTTTTTTCTTAATGGGTATCTTAGTAGCCATTTTTATGGGCTTATTAATTAGCGCCGAAGAAATAATTAAGGATAAAAAATTACTCGAAAGAGAAAAATTTTTGAACTTAAGCCGTAAAAGTTATTTAAATTCAAAAATTGTATATTTATTTTGTCTTTCGGCAATACAGATATTTTTATTTGTTATTATTAGTAACCATATACTTCAGATAAAAGGATTAACATTTCAATACTGGCTAATACTATTTTCAACAATTTGTTTTGCAAATATGCTGGGATTGAATATCTCTTCCGGATTAAAATCTGTTATTGCAATATATATATTAATACCATTTCTTATAATGCCGCAAATACTACTTAGTGGCACAATAATAGAATTCGAC
The DNA here is from genome assembly GCA_964504155.1 of uncultured Bacteroidales bacterium. Lineage (GTDB taxonomy): Bacteria > Bacteroidota > Bacteroidia > Bacteroidales > UBA12077 > CAZDCZ01. Next base: position 5,951 of record CAZDCZ010000112.1, read on the forward strand.
AAATTACATAATAAGCTTACATCAAAATTATATCCTCCTGTTATTGCAGATTTAATGGCTTCAAGATGGGCATACGAAGCCCTTGCTGTTACACAATTTAAAAATAACGAGTATGAGAAGAATTTTTATAATATAGAAAAAGAAGAGAGCGAAGCATCCTTTTATTTGAATGTCCTGATTCCTGAACTTATTTCGCTTGTAGATGAATGCGAAACACATCTAATTACAGATAATAATTATATAAAAGCAAAAAAAGGAATTGAAATCCTAAAAAATGAATTGCCATATTTTAAAAAAATTAAAGATCTGCCAGAAGACATTATAATTAACAAATTAAGCTTAAAAAATCTTGATAAAAATTTAATAAATATTATACGAGAATATTTAACAGATATACGCTTTTTTTACTCATCGTATTTAGACCAAGCATTATATAAAAAAGATAAGGTTATTAATACTATTAACTCACATAAAAATTATGAATCAGTACAGAAATTAAAACAAATGTATTTTAATAAGTCATTATCGAATTTGGTAAAACAAAACGATGAATTGGAAAAAGTAATTAAATACAATAATAAATTAATAAGAAAAATGGAACCAATATATATAGCTCCTGTATTAAACAATGGAAGAGCTCATTATTATGCCCCTTATAAAAAAATAATGGGAATTAAATGCGACACATATCTGTTTAATGTTATGATATTGTGGATATTTACACTAATTCTATATATAACACTTCGATTAGATTTATTAAAACAAATGATAAATTTATTCGATAAAAAGAAATTAAAGTAATTTTATATATTAGTT
>CAZDCZ010000113.1:0-6762 GCA_964504155.1 uncultured Bacteroidales bacterium
ATATCTGTTTTTGTTTTCTCTATTAAAGTAACATTTTCTATTACCATATTCTTATCTACCGCTTTACACATATCGTAAACAGTAAGAAGAGACACTGATACAGCAGTAAGAGCTTCCATTTCGATACCTGTTTTCCCAACGCATCTAGCTTCACTAATCACTTCAACTCCTGTTTCATCGAGTTTTGCTTTTACATCAATTTTTGTTATCTGCAAAGGATGACATAAAGGTATAAGTTCATTAGTACGTTTTCCGCCCATTATTCCGGCAATTTCGGAAATTGTAAGAACATCGCCTTTTTTATTTGTATTTTCTTTAATTAATTTTATTGCTTCGTCCGACAATTTAATATGTCCTTTTGCCTTTGCTACTCTTCGCTGATTCGGTTTATCGCCAACATCAACCATATTTGCTTTACCCGAACTATCTACATGACTAAATTTTGACATAATTTATCCTCCGATATTATAAAATTTTCCTACACTATTGTGATGACCACTACGAGGTTTATTTTTTACAGCTAAATCAATAGCTTCATCTATTCCTAACTCTCTAACATTATATCCCTGATTACTAAATAAGCATGGCATAATATCACCTTTAGCAGTTAATCGTAAACGGTTACATATTTTACAATCGCCACCTGTACCACCTTCTACCACCGAAAACTCTCCTTTTTCTAAATCCATTACATGAATATAACGAATTTGCAAATCATTTTCTGCACAGAATTTTGCTACAGCTTTTGCGTCAGGTTCATCATGCGATTTTTTAATAACACAATTAATTTTTATTGGTGTTAGTCCTGCTTTTCTTGCTGCATCTATTCCACTAAAAACTTTATTAATGTCTCCAAGTCGAGTAATTTCGCGATATTTAGCAGCATCCATGGTATCGAGACTAATATTAACTCTATGCAATCCCGCATCAGCTAAAGGCTGAGCTAATTCATCGAGCAAAATACCATTAGTTGTAAGTCCGAAATCTTTTACCCCATCAATTTTAGCAATCATAGCAACTAAATCTACAATTCCTTTTCTAACAAGAGGCTCTCCTCCTGTAAGTCGTATTTTATCGACACCTTTATTAACAGCACTCTTAATAACATTAATAATCTCGTCGAAAGTAAGTATTTCTTTGTGAGAAATTAGCTTTACTCCTTCTTCGGGCATACAATACACACATCTTAAATTACATCTGTCGGTTACCGAAACACGTAAATAAGTAATCTTTCTATTAAATTTGTCGTACATCAACAATTTCTCCTTCTTTTAAAGTATTTACTCCAATTGGTATTGATATTATCCCATCGGCCTTATTTAAGGCATGAATATGAGCCGACCCATGATATTCTATAGGTTTTATTTTACCGTTTTCTATTAATACCGGTATATACGATTTACGAACTGTTCTTTTTCTTGAATATTCTACGGCCATTGGCAATCGAATTTCTACGGGTTTAAAACTCAAGCCCATCAATCTATATAACAGCGATTTAACCAATAATTCGAACTGAATAAATGATGATACAGGATTACCGGGTAATCCGAAACAGAATTTCTTATCGGCTACTCCAAAAGTTGTTGGTTTTCCTGGTTTAACGGCAATACTATCGAAAAGAATATTTATTCCTGCACGTTTTAAAACATCAGCAACAAAATCGAATTCGCCCATAGATACGCCTCCGCTAAGAATTATCATATCGCTTTCTGCCAAAGCTTCGGTAACAATTCTAAATGTATCTTCTTCGGTATCTTTAGCAATTCCAAAATATTTTGCTTGTGCTCCCATTGCAGAGACCTGAGCTAATATCTGATGTCCATTACTATTTCTAATCTTAGACAAACCCGGTTTTTCATTTGGCTCAACTAGCTCGTCGCCGGTAGAAATTATTCCGACCTTAGGTTTTTTATATACTAAAACATTAGTATAACCTACAGATGCAAAAATAGCTATATGTTGAGGTTTTATTTGTATTCCTTTTTGTAATACAACTTGACCTTCTTTTACATCTTCGGCTCTATGACTAATATTTGTTTTTGTACTTTTTATAAGCACTTTTACTTTCCCATTATTCTTTTCGGTATGCTCAACCATAACAATAGTATCTATACCTTCTGGAACAGGGGCACCTGTCATTATTTGTGTACACTGTCCATTTCCCACTTTTATTAATGGTGTCTGACCGGCCTGCACCGATTCAACTACTTCTAATTCCAAATCAACATCACTACTTTTACATGCGTAACCATCAACAGCAGCCTTATCGAAAGGAGGCATTTCTATATCCGATTTTACATCTTCGGCCAATATTCTATATAAAGAATTATTAAACTCTACTTTCTCTGTAGTTAACGTAACAGATGAATTTATAACTATATCGTATGCTTCTTCTATTTTAATCATAATAAAAATTTTGGCAAATATACATATTTTTATATATGTTATTTGTTTACTGTTTTCTCAATTACTAATTCTGCTCTAACAATAGACTTAACACGTTCAACCACATCATTATCGGGCAATGTATCGAATATTTTATCGAGATATTTTTTTTCTATTAAGCGAATTTTCGAATAATTAAAATTCAAATCGAACACCCATGCTATTTGAAGCAACTTAAAATCGTTAAGGGTATTCATATCTTCTTTTTTAACAATTTTTCTATCTACAATTGACTGAATTACCTTTTCTGAAATCTCATCGGAATCGGGTAATTCTAGTTCTAAACTTTTATTTTCTTTTTCATCTTTTAACATATAGTATTCGGTTACTAAACGCCAGATATCTAATTTATCGGCATCGCGAATAAGTTGCGAGAAAAACTCTATTTCTTCGGGTTCGTTATTAGGAATTTCTGCCTTGGAATGATTTTTAATTGCTCGAAAAACAATTTCGCGTTCAACATCACACAAATCGGATAACACGTTTTCTTTTTTTAGAACTTCAACACCAAGTTCGGCATGATTCTGCGATTTTGAATCGGAAAAAGTCTCATATCTAACATACTGTTCGAATCTTCCAATATCGTGAAACAAACCAATAACTTCTGCTAAAAACAATTCATCTTTTTGTAGATTCAAGCTTTTAGCAATCCCAACAATTTCGTTCAGTACATTTTTACTATGAACAACTTTTATTAATAAATTTTCTTTTAATTCGGGACGTTTCTTAATAAAAGAATTTACATAATTATCGAACCAAGAAATATATTTTTTTATTAGTGGATTTTTTGACATAACTGAGATATTTGTATTTTATATTATGATTTTAATATCCTTTATAGAATTTTACCGAGGATGCTTTAAAAGAAACCCACATATATTTTTCTTCTTGAATATTAAATTTTTCTAGCGACTCTTTACTAATTAAAACAGACAATTCGACCCCTATATCTATTAATATTTCGAATCCAAAATGAGCTGGTATTATCTCTAACACCTTACCTTTAAAAGTATTCTGTGTACTCATTTCTATTTTCTTATCCGAAAGGATAATATTTTTATTTCGTATTTTTATAAAACCTTCGCCCGATTCAGTTTCGGTATACAAGAAAATAATAAGCTTACTATTTATATATGCTTTCTTTAAATTTTCTTTTCCTTGAGATTCTATTCGTGCTTTAAAAAAATTTTTTGTTCCGATAAATTTTGCTACAAATTCCGATTTTGGATTTTGAAAGATATCTTTAGGAGTTCCTCTTTGCACAATAGTTCCTTCGTGCATAACAGCAATTTTATTTGCTAGCGAAACAGCATCTTCGTAATCGTGAGTAACATGAATAATTGTTTGCCCATTTTTGTTAAGTTTGCGCAATAAACTTCGTAAATCTTTACGCAACTGAATATCTAAAGATGATAATGGCTCGTCGAGCAACAACAAATCGGGTTTTAATATAAGAGTACGAGCTAAAGCAACACGTTGCAATTCGCCCCCCGACAAAGTTTTAGGGCTTCGTTTTAATAAATGCCTAATATTCAAATCACTGGCACAATTATTAACCAATATTCTACTTTCTTTATTATTAATTTTTTTCGACTTTAACGGATATACAATATTTTCGTACACACTCATATGCGGGAAAATAGCATAATCCTGAAATACAAGACCTACTTTTCGCGATTGTATTTTTGCATATGTAATATCTTTATTATCCATGAATATTTTACCCGATTTGGGTAATATTAAACCGGCAATCATCTCAAGTATTAAAGTTTTTCCGGCACCCGATTTTCCCAAGAGAACAAAATAATCTCCTTTATCAACAGAAAAATTGATATTTGAAATTTTAAATTCTTTAAAATTAATATTTAACTTATTAATTACCAGCATATTTTTTCTCTCTTGATAATAATCGAAGAATAACAAAAACTAACAAACATATTCCGATAAATAATACAGAAACCGGACGAGCATATTTTAATCCAAAAGCTCCAAAACGTTCATAAATAAGCACAGGGGTAATCATTGGATGGTACGCCACAATAACAACAGCACCAAACTCGCTCATTCCACGAGCAAACATAAGAATTAATCCTGAAACAATATTTCGCCATGCCAAAGGCAATGAAATTGTAAAAAACACTCGTAACGACGAAGCACCGAGGTTTAATGCAGCTTTTTCTAATCGAACAGGGACACCTTCGAAACCATCGCGCGCCGAATTTATTAAGAACGGAATACTGACAAAAGCCATGGCAGCAGCAATACCAACAGGATGCCCAACAAAATTAAGTCCAAAATCGGCTGCACATCGACCAATAAGCGAATCTCGCGATATAAAACCTAGTATTGCAATTCCTGCTGCTGAATGTGGAATAACAATTGGCAAATTTATTATTCCTAAAACAAATCGTTTGCCCCAAAAATCTTTTCTTGCCAATAAATAAGATAATGGAATACTTGAAATAGCAAAAAACATTGTAGTTAACATCGATATCCAAAGAGTTAACCAGATACTATCAAGAACTTCTTTATCGACAGCAGTCTCGAATAAATCTTCTACAGAAGTATCTAAAAACATACCAACTAATGGGGCAAGAATAAATAATAATACTAAGCCTCCTAGAAAAGCAAATATTAAATTGAGAATATGAATTCTATTTTTAAACAAATCGCATATAATTAAATCATAATATTATGTAGTACACAGTATATAGTCGGTAGTTTTCAGCAGCAAATAATCAGTCAATATTTTCTATTAATACAGTCGACCAATCATTTCCTAGCATATTAACACACAGAAGCTAAACATCTAGCATCTGATAAAAAACTTACTTTTTTGCATAAATTTTAAGATATTCTGGAATATTATCATACGATTTACTTATTGCAGGAATTACCGAAGGCTGACCATTTTGTTTCATAATCTTCATCCCCTTTTCCTTATTCAGAAAGAACTCGATAAATGTTTTCGCTGCATTTTTATTTTTTGCATTTTTCAATACTGTAATTCCATAAACCATTGCTTCGCCTTTTTTAGTGATTTTCTCACCGGGCTTTTTTCCTGAGATATCAACTGTTACAGTGGCATATAAATCGGCAAACTCAGGATTCTTTAAGTTTATTTCTTCCGGAAGGATAATATATTTTAAACCATGTTGCTCGGCTACTGAGCGATACAAAAATATATAATCGATAGTATTACTCTCGAGCAATGCTAACAAATCAGTCTCTTTAGGACGAATATAATTATTGTCTTTTGAAAGAATTTTATTACTAAATCCTTCTTTTTTATAATACTTCTCTGCTAATTTATTAACCAAAACAGATCTATATCCGCATGGATCAGCATCGGGATTTGAACGACCATAAGCAACATCATCTTTTAATAAAATCTCGAACCAATTATCTTTATTTATTTCATTCTTATATCTAGATTTCTCGTTATACACAATCGCCATTTCGTTACTTGCGAATTTTATATTCCAATCGGCATAATCGGGAATTAATAAATTCTCAATAACTTTATAATCGGCAGAAGCCATAATATCACAATCTTTGTGAATATCGGTAATTTTTCTAGCACATTTTCTACTACCTGACGCTTCAAGCATTACATTTACATCAGGATATTCTTTATTAAACTCTTTGGCAATTTGTTTGAATGGAACACTTAAACTTCCTGCATGAAAAATAATAAGATTACCATTTATTCCTGAGTTTGTTTTATCCGTTGAGTTGTTGTTACACGAAAAGGTAAAAAATAATGTTATTACTATTATTATTTTAGAAAATAATTTCATTTGTTTAATTATTTAAATTATTGAAAAATTTTTTTGCTGTATTATGTATTGCTATATCAAACTCTTTTTTTAATTCGTCGAAGGCATTAAGTAATTTCTCTCCATCATCGGTTAAAGATGTTTGTCCTCCATCTTTTCCGCCTCTATGTTTTTCAACAATAGAAAAATCTAATATCTCTTCGGCATTTTTTATATTACCCCAAGCCTTTCTATAAGAGATTTTACATTTATTGGCTGCTGCCTGAATAGAACCTTCGCTTTTAATATTCTTAAGTAGTTTTATTATACCTTCACCAAGAACCCCTTCTCCGTCTTTAGTATCTAGCCAAAACTTATATTTAAGAAATACATTAAAATACTTCGACCCTTTTGATCCTGCCATAATATAATATTTTATTCAATATGCAAATGTAAGCATATCGAATAATAATACAAAAAACAATATTAAAAATTTAGATCAATTGGATCAATTTAAAAAGTTGTGGAAATAAATTTATTAAAATTTTATATTTGCTGT
>CAZDCZ010000114.1:0-6691 GCA_964504155.1 uncultured Bacteroidales bacterium
TTGCCATCGGGCTAAATTAAATTGGGCTTTCAGCCCGGATTATAATGATTCTCCATAACTTTTTAAAGTGATCCAAACTATAAGCAGTCAAAAGGTAAAGAGTTCTGTTAAATATATTGTTTAAATATAGTTACACCGTCTGGTGCGGATTTGTAATCTGTGCCTTTTACATTCCTATACATATATAATTAATTTTTGCTCTTTTCTCGTAAATACATCTATCCAATCAACAATTGGTAATGTTACAAAGCCTGTCTTACCGGCTGGCAGGTATGCTTTATCCTTATCTCGTATTTTATATTTATTTGAACATTATTTTTTTCATTTATACATTAGCCCTGATTACAAATCCGCGCTAGCAGGTTCAAATATATTTGATTTTTATTAAGTACAAAAGAACCGAGATATTGTAAAATATTTCGGTTCTTATTAATTAATATGTGAAGAAAGTATTATTTACACTTTAAAGTATATTTAATTTCGTAGTTAGCAGCTTCTTCGTAATCTCCTTTAGCAGCTTTTTTATATGCATCGCAAGCAGCAGTATTATCGCCTTTTCCTTTATATGCATTTCCTAATTCGAAATATATCTTTGCATCTTTTGTAGTTCCTTCAGCAACAAATAACTCTAAAGCTTTATTACATGCAGTAATTGCTTCGTCCCATTTCGATTGTTTGTTATAAATTAAAGCAAGGTTGTATTCTATTTCGCAAGTAATATCTTGATATTTTAATAAAGTATTAAAAAGATTTTCTGCTTCGGTATATTTTCCAGAAGCAAGAGCAGTATTAGCTGCATTTGAGAAATAGTTCGATGCTAAGTTTTTTGCAGCATCAACAGATTTAGTGTTGTTTGTTGCAATAGATTTATCAATAGCATCGGTAAATTTCTCAGTATTTTCTTGTGCTTGGTAAACCATAGCTAATCGAACATAAGCCATTCCATATGATGGTTTTAATTCAATAGCTTTATTTAAATTGGTAATAGCTAATTCATAATTTTTTGCTGTAAGTTCATTTTTCCCTTTAGTATAATATAACTTAGGAATAATATTTTCGGCTTTTTTCTGATATTTTGCATTTTCATATTTTTTAGAATAATCTATTAATGTGTAAAATGCTTTTATTGATTCATCTGATTTTTTTTGTTTATATAAAGAAATTGCTTGTTTGTATTGTAAAGCAGGTATTTGACCGGCTGCCTGAACGCGTTGAGCATTTTCATTTTCGCCTATCTCATCAAAAATGCCGATACATTTTTGGTAGGACGAAATTGCATCAGTGTAATTCTTTTCATTTGCAAGAGTAACACCGGTATTAAATGCTTTTATTGCATCCTCTGTTGTTTGAGCAAAGGCACTTATACTAAAAAAAAGAACTAAAAGAATAAGATTTGTTTTTTTTAAAAGTTTAAAATTCATGGTAGATGTTTTTATTTAGATTATAAAAAATTTCGAAAATAATTGCTAAAAATAATAAGAAGTATGGAATAATAAAATTATTATTAATTTAATATTCGATTTTAATTATTTTTAACTTTTATATCTTAATAACATGCAATTCTTATGCCATGTAATTTTGTTGTAAAATTACTTTTTCCAAAATGCAGGAGTAAATATTATTAATAATGTAAAGATTTCCAGTCGCCCTAATATCATAAGAAATGTTAGAAATAATTTTCCGAAAGCAGGGATGTGGGCAAAATTACTTGCCGGACCTACTGTGCCTATTCCCGGACCAATTCCTCCCATTGTTGTTATAACAGATCCAATTGATGTGTCGAAATCTAAACCCATAGACGACATTATTAACGAACCAATAATAAATATTAGTAAATAAATTATAATAAAAGAGATTATAGAATTTGCTCTTTCAGTGGCAATAGTATTTCCATTAATTTTAATTGTTTTTACAGAATTAGGATGTATTAATTTTGTAAAGTAATTCGAAATGCTTTTTAGTGCAACGACGTGTCGTATTACTTTTATTCCTCCACCTGTAGAACCAACACATGCTCCAACAAACATTAGGCTAAATAGTAAAATCCATGCAAATTCTTTCCATTCCAGATAGTCGGTTGTAGCAAACCCTGTAGCTGTAATAATAGAGATAACTTGAAAAAATGAGTCGCGGAATGATTGCTCAAAACTAATATTATTGTTGAAATATAAAAAGAATGATAAAATTAAGCCCACTATTAGAATAATACCTAAATACGCTTTTAGTTCGGTGTTTTTAAATATAGTTTTATAATTCCCATTTAATAAAAAATAATGTAATGAGAAATTTATACCCGATAACAGCATAAAAATCATAATAATATATTGAGTATAAATAGAATAATAACCAACACTTGCATTTTTAGTAGAAAATCCTCCTGTTGCAATAGTGCCAAAGGCATGACATAAACTTTCATAAAAATTCATTTCCCCAAGCATGAGCAATACAACAAGAATGGCAGTTAGTAATACATAAATTATCCATAAGCTTTTGGCTACTTTGCTTGCTCGTGGTGCTATTTTTTCCGGCAAAATACCGGATGATTCCAACTGTAAAAACTGATATCCGGCAACTTCTAATTTTGGAAAAATTGCTACTACCAATACAATAATACCCATGCCACCAATCCAGTGTGTTAAACTTCGCCAATAAAGAATAGATTTTGGAATTGCCTCAACATCGGTTAAAATTGAAGACCCGGTTGTTGTAAAGCCCGAAATAGATTCAAATATTGAATCTACAAATGAAGGTATTGAATTTGTTAGATAAAATGGAAGACTACCAACAATTCCCATAATTAACCATGTTAACGAAACAATTAAATAGCCTTCTTTAAGATGAAAACTATGTGAACAATTCTTTGTTAAAAGAATTATTAAAGAACCTAAAAATAATGGAATTAAAATTGACAGTAATATGGGACGGAGTAATTCTTCTTCATGAAAATGATATATCCATGGCAATATTGTTAGCATAAACAAAGATAGAATAAGAAGTATCTTTCCTAAAATATTTATCCCATATTTAATATTCATTATTGTATTTTTGGCACAAAAGTAATAATTTGATTAAATATTTATCTTTATAAAAGATAAATTGTTGCTAATAAATTACAAGTTATATATTTTCTTGTAAAAAGTAGGTAAAACAATATCTAAAATAATTTCTTTATTATTTTGTATTCAGCCATTTAGGGATTTGTTTTTTTACAGGATTTTTACCATAAAATAAATCATCCATGAGTATTGCAAATCTTCTGAAAATATATGAGTTTTTAATTCCCCAACGTATAAAATTATGCATTAGGTTATTTTCGTGGCTAAAAGGACAAACAGCCATGCATTTCCCGCAATCTGTACCAATAGTACTCCAATAAGTAAAACATTTTTCCTGATTAATTTGCCAGCGTTTTGTATTATTTACTAATTTACGTTTATTATACGATATCGATTGAGAAGGGCATGTAACAGCGCATTTTTTGCAGATATTACAAAAGTCGATCATATAATCGAGATTTTTCTTTTTATCGATATCTAATGGCAAATTGGTTGTAACAACAGCTATTCTTACTCTGGGTCCAAGTTTTGGAGTTATTAATAGTCCCATTCTTCCAATTTCGCCCAATCCGGCATCACGTGCAACTAAAGGACAAATAACATGATAGTTGCCATCGGTATGAGCTTTGGCATCGTATCCTAAATTATTAATAAAGCTCGATATTTGATGAGCAATAAGTCCGCAATATAAATATTGTTGCGACGATTCCATCACAACCGGACTGTTGGGTGCTGTTTGCATCATCTCAAAATTCATTTCGGTAGTAAAAGCAATAGCAAATTTATGATTATTGTTTATTTCTTTATTGTAGTCTGTTCCTCTTCCTTTATGCGAATATAGATGGTAGTTTTTTAACTCTGTTATTCCAATAGATGTGGCTCCTAAATTTTTACTCCAAGTTTTAATAAACGAAGTAAATTGTGTTGAGTTAAGGTTTGTAATTTTATTATCTGATATGCTTTGTTTAAAATTATTTAGATGAGAAATAATATCAAAATTAGTTTGTGCAGCATTATAAGACAATGGGTTATAATATTGCGATTTGCGACTTAGTAATCCTGCTTTAGATCGAAAATTATCATCTGCCTGTTTTTTATCGGGATTTTTTTCGTAGTAACATTTATACTTTTCGCTACCCTTTATTAACTCGCTTCTCGAGAATATTGTGTCTCTCTCGTCGTGAATATCTTGAGGTTTTGTATTTTCCTTATTTAATTTTGGATTAAAAGGAATAAATAATGCCAAGGATATAATTCCTGCAAGTATTAGAAAGCCGTATTGTATTTCTACAGAAACAGATAACAATATAATTGCAATAAAAGGAATAGGAGTAATTACAGCAGATAATAAGGAAATAATAGATGCCCGATATTCTTTTTCTTTATACGAGATATATGAAATGTAAACTAAGCTAATAAAAAGTCCCGATGCAATTAAAATATATAGTAAAAATAAGTAATTCATGTTTATTGAAATTTGTTAATGCCAATGTTTGATATTTATTAGTGCGAATGGTTTAAAATCTGCAATTTATTAGTAACCTAAATTATTCTTTTACAGATAAATATAAACAGATAAGCAATAATATAAAGTACTTTATTCAGATATTCTTTTAATTCCCGTAATAATTATAATAATGTAAAAAAACATGAATAAAAATGTTTGCGCCGGCTGCTAGTTAAAATCATAAATATCAGATTCTTCAATAGCAATATTCATAATTAGTAATTTTTAATTCAACAATAATACTTATCTTAGCGGATATATTAAATGTTTAAAGTTATTTACAATGAAAGTAAAACTGATACTATTTTTAGCACTTAGTGTAATATCTTTTAATTTGTATAGTCAAGATTTAAAAATTGGAGATAAAGCTCCTGATATTATTCAAAATTTGATTACCGGTGAAGAATTTCACTTATCAGAGCTACAAGGCAAAATGGTATTAATAGATTTCTGGGCAGCATGGTGTAAACCGTGTAGAAAGGAAAACCCTAATATTGTTAGAATTTATAGAGAATTTAAAGACGAAAATTTTAAAAATGGTGTAGGATTTACTGTATTAAGTGTTTCGCTCGATTTTAAGAAAGAATCGTGGGAAAAAGCTGTTAAAAACGATTCTCTTGAATGGAATTATCATGTAGGCGATTTAAAAGGGTGGAGAAATGAGGTTGCAAAAAATTATAAAGTAAAAAGCATTCCTACTAGTTATTTAATCGATGGTGATGGCGTTATTATTGGCATTAATTTAAAAGGAGATGCTCTTAAATCGAAGCTTAAAAAACAGCTAAAAAGGAAGTTTTTTTTTTATCAAAGAACTAATGAATAGTTATTGAATTTGATTATATAAAAAAAGCCAACAAAATAAATTGTTGGCTTTTTCTATTATTTTTTAGCTTGGCTTAATTTTTAATTACATAGAGATTTATTTCTTACTTCATTGAGTAACTCTTCGGCCATTTTAGATAACTTAATTGAAGCTACTTCGATATTAACCGATTTTTTAGTGCCACAACCGGCTTTAATTAATGCAATTCCGACTTGTTGAATAGCTGCATCGCATGTCTCGGCATCAACACCATCGCAGTAATAGTCCGTTCCGCTATAAGTATAATACGAATCATTAACACCATCGCTACAAAATGTAGCTATAGCATCAACATCAACAGGACAACCAAAATCTTCCGCTAGATCTTCTTTATTACATGATTCTTCCGCTTCATCATCACAAGAAATAGCAAAAACAGCTAAAACCATCATTATCAAATATAAAAACTTTTTTGTTTTCATAATTATTATTTTAAATTATTAAAAAATCATGTTTATTCAAATATCGGTATTAAAAACCAAAGTGCAAGTTAATAAATAATAAAACTAATGTAAAAGGGATAGTAATTCTTTTTCAATAATTTTTTTAAATTTATCATACTTAATGTACCCCTTGTAAATATTATTATTTATTATAAATGTTGGAGTACCGGAACACTTTAAATTTTTAAATTCTATTATATTTTTATATATGTATGTTTCCGATTCTCCCCCATACATGCATTCTGCAATAAATATGTCTTTCTCTGTAAATTCGTCTACAACATTACTAAACTCTTTAGTGTAAATAACATTAGGCTCAGTTAGTAATAATTTATTTAGGGTTTCGAAATTTCCGAATTTGTTAATACAGACTGCTATTTTTAACGAATTTATTACAGATTTGTTACTAGAAAAAGCTAAAGGTTTTACAACAAGTTTCACTTTTCCATTATCGATATATTCTTTTTTTAATTCAGGATATACTGTTTTGAAGAATTTACGACAAAAAGAACAGGTATAATTAGAAAATAAAAATATTGTTAAATCTGTCGAGTCTAATCCATAAACAATATCTAAATCTTGTTCAGATATATCTATTTTGGTTTTATAATTTTTATTAAATAAATTATTTTTGTTAATAAGCAAAAATGCAGCTGTTAAAATAATAATTGCTATTATTAAATAAAATAATGAAAGTCTTTTTTTAATTTTCTTTGCCACTCTAAGTTATTTTTTATTCTTTATAAAGTTTATAATGAATAATGTACAATTTTATAAAAGAGAATTCTTGTAGTGATATAAAAATTAATTTTTATTATATTTC
>CAZDCZ010000115.1:0-6684 GCA_964504155.1 uncultured Bacteroidales bacterium
ATCTATAATCTAACCCGAGGCGTTAACATCGGGCTAAATTAAATTGGGCTTTCAGCCCGGATTATAATGATTCGCCACAACTTTTTAAAGTGATCCCATAATTACTATAAGTACTATAATTTGGGGCAAACAAATTGATTTTCAATATTTAATGCTATCAAATATGTAAGTATACGGACAGTCAAATTATTTTATTAGTGATTTCTTATGATTTGTTTTTCAAACTGAACATCCATAAAAAAGGACGAAGAAAATAATAAAGAAAAAACAAACTATCAGGGAGTTTAAGTTTTTCCCAGTCGGTATAGTGTGTACGTAAACGTATAAGCAAATCGAGATGATATTTAAAATGTTTCCTGATTTTTATTCTGTATAGAATGTAATTTATTTTCTTTAATCCTCGCGATTGGTTCCACAATTCGCTTTTCCCAATAGCTGTTAGCGATGCTCTAATAAATTTGGGGATTTGTTTTTGTTTCTTTATTATATCCGGAATGTCAGTTTCGAAAATAACATTAGCAAGCATACAAGCCTGAATTATAGGTTTATGAATTTTACATTTCTTTGCATGGGTAATTAGTTTTGTCCATTCGTTATGAGTAATTGTTTTCGATACTTCGGCAAAATCTTTTAGCCAAAAGAGTCTGTACCAACGATGAATAGAACCATGGACAGCTAAAAATAAAAGCTTGTCAGATTTCGAAATAGTAAATATTTTCTTGTTCTGAAAATCAATTTCTCGTTTTTTATTTAGTAATTCTTGTGTTGTTATTGGAAACAGAGAACCCGGATTTGTTAAATTCCAATGTAATTCAATAGGTACATTTCGTTCTTTGTGTTTATATGTATAATGGTGGCTAATTGAGAAATTTGCTTTTTCTTGTCTTTTAGTTAAGCTAAAACCCGGGTCGTGTCTGATATAGCCCAATTGCGACAAGAGTGAATTGGTTTTGGCTATATTGCTTTTTTCAATTATAAGGTCGATATCACCCGAATGTCTGATGCCTATATCATTATATAATTCGTACGATAAAACGGGACCTTTAAAAAAAGCATAGTCGATTTTATTTTCTGTAAAGATTCTTGCCAATTGAATTATCTCGGCCGAAAATTGCAGCATTCTTTTAGTATTATTCCTGTTTTTTTCTATAAGTTTTTCTAACATGTAGGATGGAATAATAGATTTACTTTTCTCAAGATTACGAATAATATAAGGAGTTAATCTATGTCTTGTAGCCAAAGTATAAAAATGTTCCCAATTAATCGATTGTTTTTCAAATTCAGGTATTTGGGCAGTATCGTTCGATAAACAATAAAGCAATTCTAATTCTTTTGAGTATGAGTTAAGTATGTCTTGTGAATTTCTCATTTCTTCACTTTTTCTTTTTTTAAAAACAACATCAATTTAAGATAGTTGTAAAATGTTGCAGAATTTATGTATTTATTTTTTGTTGTATTTTGTTTCTGCATTTGTTTAAACCAATCTTTGAATTTATTAAAATCGATATATTGTTTGGCTTCTGTATTTTCCGATAGTTTAATTAATTCATCTATTTTATCAATATCTTTTAGAAAGCGGATATAAACAGTTGGTATGGTTGCTCCGCTTTTGTCGTTTCGCCATTGAGTTTCTTTAGGTACTATATCTTTTATGGCTTTACGAAATAAGTAACGACCCATTTTTCCCTTAGCCTTTAAATTTGCAGGAGCCGATAAGTAGAATTCTATCAGGCGTTTATCGAATAAAGGGTATCTGTATTCTATATTGTAATGTTGTGCTGTAATAGCACAATATTCTAATCGTTCCGAAACATGATTGTGAGTAATTCTTTCTATTTGTTTTGATTGAAGATTATATTCCGGTTTCTTTATGAAAGTGTTTAAATATCTCTTTCTGATATCCATATTGCGCATAAAATCGGCATTAATTACCAAGTGTTTGAATTTTGGAAGCGACCAATGTTGTTCTTTTTTATAACTTTTTAATAATTTATATAATGGTGGGATATTTATTTTTATGTAAGTAATTATTAATTTGTAAACAATTTTAATATTCCTGTAATTCAGTGTTTTAAGCTCGTTTATAAAAGCTTTGTATTGTTTTAAAAATATAAACTCGTTTAAATATCCTCTCGATTGTGATGTAACAACTTCATCGCCACCAAAGCCCGATAACAGAATTTTAATATTTTGTTTGTTTACCGATTCGTATAATTCATCGGAATAACTTTGGAAAGTCTGTTGTGTTATACATTTTTGAATCTCAACGTCATTTTTTAATGCACTAAGTACACCTTTGTTTTCCGAAGCAACAAAATTTTTGTTTCGAATATTGCAGTGGTCATGAACTAATTTTATTTGTTTTCTTTCATCCTTAAAGGGATAAGTTTTATCTATATGATTATTGGGCATTATGTGCGAGAAAGTTTCTACTGTTGAATATTTCGATGCAATGGCAGTAATTGCCGACGAGTCTAATCCTCCGCTTAATTCTGTTCCTACATTACCAATTGAGCGTATTCTGCATTTTACTGCCTCAATAAGTTTATTTCTGAATTCGGCAATAAAATCGTTATCAGATAGTTCTGTTTGTTTTTGTTCTTTTAATTCCCAATATCTTTTAATGTTAATTTTGTTATCTTTTATTTCAAGATAGTGGGCAGGTGGAAGTCTTTTTATTTTATTATATGTTGTTCTAAAAGTTTCCGATTTTATTATCGAAATAGTATCGGCAATAAATTGCTTATCGTGCGATAAATCAATATCCCGAAAGGGGATTATTCCTCCAATTTCCGATGAGAAAATAAATCTATTATCATCGTAATAATAGTTAAACGGACGAAGACCAAAATGATCTCTGGCACAAAAAAGAGTTTCGGTTTCGAAATTGTAAATCGCAAAAGCAAAATCACCAATAAAATAATTTAAGCAATCGGCTCCCCATTTATTATATGCCATTAATATTATTTTACTGTCGGGTAAATTCGCAGCAATAGATTCTTTAATTTTAAGAAGTTCTATCAGTTCATTTCTATTATCTATTCTGGCATCGGCAACTATAACAGTTTTAGCTTCTTCGTTATAGTAAGGTAATTCTTCATTTCTCGATTCGGGAGTAGTTTGTAATAGTAATTCTCCAAATGCTATATTATTATTAAAATAAGATTTTTTTTCGTCGGCTTGCCAATGTTCTAATTCATTTAAGGAATTATTAAATTCATTTTCGTTAATTTTGTTTTTGTTTAAATTTATTAATCCTAATATAGAACTCATTATTATTCTTATTTTAATGTTTATTTTTGATAAAAATTAAGAATTTATAAATTTACAATATTCCTACTAATACTTGGCATTTATATAGATGAACTTAAAATATAAATATAAAATTTTTGGATTTACTATTGCTTCAGAATTTCAAATCGATGATTTATTGTCTTCCGATGCAATTCCCGATGTGTCTATCAGATATGGAGTTATCGACAGTGATTTGAAAAACCCTGTTTATACAGGAGTAAGATTTCAAATAGCAAAAAACGAGTTTTTGCTAAAAGTCGATAATGTTGCAAAATTTCGTATCTCGAAAGGCGAAACAATTATTGTCGATAAAGTCGAAGGAGCAGGCGATAACGAAATAAATTTGTTTCTTTTGGGTTCGGCAATGGGGGCATTAATTCATCAGAGAGAGATGTTGCCTATTCACGGAAGTACAATTAAGATAAAAGATAAATCTGTAATTTTTTCGGGAGTTTCGGGTGCCGGAAAATCATCTATATCGGCTTATTTTGTGAAAAAAGGATATAAAATTGTTGCCGACGATATTAGTGTTGTAAGTTCGAAAAACGACAAGAATTATGTTTCTCCCGGATATCCAAGAATAAAGCTTTGGGAAGATGTAAGCACGAAATTAAATATCGAGACTAACGATTCTTTAAGAATTCGCCCCGAAATTAATAAGTTTGGAGTTAACGTATCGGAATCGTTTTATAATAGCGATATTGAAGTTAATAAAATGATAATTATAAATACAAAAAACACTTCGGGTTTCGAAATAGAAAAACTTAAAGGAATAGAAAAGTTTAATGCATTAAAAAATAATACTTATCGATTTAATTTTGCTGAGAAATTACAGAAAAAGCAAAGTCTGTTTAGTTTTTATAGTAAGTTTTTACCAAATATCGATATTTACCGTCTTTCTCGCCCGCAAAAACCATTAATGTTAGACGAATTATATAAATTTATTGTAGAAAAATGCAAATTATAAATTACTAATAACGAATGAATAATGTGGAGAATTATGTAATAGTACAAATATTAATAGCCGTAAACAGTTAAATTAATCGGCAAAAATCATAATAATCTGCATTTTATTAAAGTTTATCATTAATTATTTAACACATATTAGAGTTTGAATAATAAAAAAATCATATGGCTTGCTTCTTATCCTAAATCGGGAAATACTTGGTTTAGAGTTTTTTTGTCGAATTTATTGAGTGTCGACGATAAGCCTGCCGATATTAATAACTTGCACAATACACCTATTGCCAGTGCACGTCAGATTTTCGATGAGGTAACAGGATTGTCATCATCGGAATTAACTTACGACGAAATAGAAAATCTACGACCCGAAGTATATAAACAAATTGCAAAAGAATCGGATGATATAATTTATAAAAAAATTCATGATGCATACCATTTAACGCAGAAAGGTAATTTTCTTGTTCCTGCTGAATCTTCAAAAGGAGTAATATATTTTGTGCGAAACCCTTTAGATGTAGCTATATCTTTTGCTCATCATTCTAATTGCAGTGTCGATAAATCGATTAAGCATATGACAGATAATAATTACTCTTTTTGTGCTAAAGACGACCGATTGCATAATCAGTTAGTGCAAAAACTTAATACTTGGAGTAATCATGTAAAATCGTGGCTCGATCAAAAAGATATTCCTGTATATTTAATGCGATACGAAGATATGAAAACCAATGCTTTTACCTCTTTTAAGAATGCAACAGATTTTATTGGTTTAAAAAAAACCGATGAGGAAATAAACAAAGCTATAGAATACAGCAGCATTAAAGAATTGCAAAAGCAGGAAAAAACCAATGGTTTTAAAGAAAAATCGTTAAATTCAGAAAGTTTTTTCCGTAAAGGAGAAATTAATTCATGGAAAAATATTCTAACTGATGAGCAAATTGATGAAATAATCTCTCAAAATAGTGAAATAATGAAACGATTAGGCTATCTCGATTCTAATAATAAATTGTTGTTGTAATTTCTTTTATTATATCGAGCGTAAGCGATTGAAGTTTAGGTGTCTTTAAATTAGTATTGTTAAAAAGTTTAATTTAATGTTCCAAGTTCGAAAAAAATAAACAGATGAAGGGGAAAAACTAAAAAATCTAATTGAAGAGAATGCGAAAATTAAAATAACAGAATTAAGATTTTTTAGTTTTTTTTGCCACTAAGCCTAAAGGGAGAAAACTAAAAAATCAATCTGTTTCCTTTAGGGAGCAAGGGTAAAAACAGTTTGATTTTGTGTTAAAGCATAATGTGTTAAAGTGGAACTAAATAGTAAAATAAAGAATGAGGAAAAGTATAAAAACAACAGATATTATAATTCGAAACCCGGAAATGCTTTTTAGCAAAATGGACGACGAGATTGTTATGATGAGCATAGAAAATAACGAATACTATGGACTAGGTGATTCCGGAACTACTATTTGGGAGCTAATAGAAAAAGAAACCGAAGTATCGGAAATTATTAAGCACTTGCAAAAAAAATATGATGTCGATAAGGAAATTTGTAAAGACGATACAATTACATTTCTTAACGAATTGTACGAGAAAAACTTGATAATTGTTAGGGTAAAGTAAATATTGTTATTTCGATAAGCTTAATAACCGTATTTTAACAAGTCCAATAATTTTGTTTCGACGAGTTTAATAAGCCGATATTTACATTTAATCGCTTCGAGCAGTGCAAGAGATAAAGAT
Source organism: uncultured Bacteroidales bacterium (assembly GCA_964504155.1). Taxonomy (GTDB): domain Bacteria; phylum Bacteroidota; class Bacteroidia; order Bacteroidales; family UBA12077; genus CAZDCZ01. Next base: position 5,995 of record CAZDCZ010000115.1, read on the forward strand.
TAACTATCTTAATTTAGTATATAATGAAAATTATAAAATTCTTTAAAATATCATTAGCCGAAAGAAAAATCTTAATATTGTTATTATGGAACTTTTTTATATTTAGCATTATAACACGACTTTTCCCGATACGAAAATATTCGCGATTTATCGGAGAATACCAAAAAGAAAGCAATTACAAATTAAAGGATGCCGATATAGAGATAATAAAGAATTTCAGAAAATCTTTAAAACGGGCAAAAAGAATTTTCCCGATAAAAGTAAAATGCCAAACCGAAGCAATTTCTGCTAAGCGAGTTTTAAATTTTTTTAATATTCCATCGACTATGTATCTTGGTGTGTCGAAAAATTCTTCGAATAATCTTATAGCACATGCCTGGTTAAAAGTCGATAATAAAAACCTTACCGGAGGAGAAGGAAATAGTAAATTTACAGTTGTAGCTTATTATTCGTAGTTTTGGTTTACAATCTTGTATAAAGCATATAATTTACTGTTTTATATTGACCCTGTCAGTTTTTCAGACTCTTTGGTTTTTTATAATTCATAATTATATTCGTCAGATGTCTCGACTACCGCTCGACATGACAATAATATTAAACATTTTTTTAACAAATAGATGTCTCGATTTTACTGCCTTGCGCTCGACATGACAAAAATCTTATTGTCATCCTATGTTTGCAGATAAATCT
>CAZDCZ010000116.1:0-6534 GCA_964504155.1 uncultured Bacteroidales bacterium
TTTATAAATAGTATTATGAGTAAATTATATTTAGTACCTACCCCAATAGGCAATCTTGAAGATATGACATTTCGTGCTGTGAGAATTTTGCGTGAAGTAGATCTTGTATTAGCCGAAGATACACGGAAGACCGGATTTCTATTAAAGCATTACGAGATTAAGCAAAGTATTTTTGCACATCATAAATTTAACGAGCATAAATCTATAGAGTCTTTACTTATTCGATTGAAAAGAGGAGAAACCATGGCTTTGGTTACCGATGCCGGTACTCCGGCAATTTCTGATCCCGGATTTTTACTTGTTAGGGCTTGCGTAGAAAATGATGTTGAAGTTGAATGTTTGCCTGGTGCAACGGCTTTTGTTCCAGCCTTGGTTAATTCAGGTTTGCCAAACGATAAATTTTGTTTCGAAGGATTTCTTCCTCAGAAAAAAGGACGGCAGAAACGATTAAAAGAAATAGCTCTCGAATCTAGAACAATGGTGTTTTACGAATCGCCTTATCGTTTATTAAAAACTTTAGTGCAATTTACCGAGCATTTCGGAAACGACAGAAAAGTTAGCGTTTCGCGAGAACTTACAAAAATTCATGAAGAAACAATTCGTGGTACTTTAACCGAAGTGTATAATTACTATAAGAATAGAAATATTAAAGGCGAAATTGTTATTGTTGTCGATGGTTATCGAGAAAAGAAAGAAATAGAAATAATCTCTGACGAGGATAATTTTTAATAAAAATAAGCTCTTATTACTGCTTGATTTCAAGCACAAATCTAATGCGCTTTTGACTTTCTGTGTGTTAAATCTTACATCGAACTCCTAGCTGGCGCGGATATGCTATCCGTGCCTTTTCATTTTTTTGTCATTTTTATTCTTTTCTAACCTTTTCTATTTTGCTTGTCGCACGGACTACAAGTCCGCGCGAGCGAGGGTAATAAATAGAATTAAAAAAATAATTTGATGTTTCATGATAGTTGGATTAAATTATTATTCTGTACGTTCATATACTTGTGTGCTAAATGTAGCAATGATATCGTAATTAATTAATTTCAACTTATTGTTATTATCAAAAAAGTCAAACTTATAAGAGTTTGATAAAGTATCAGAAATGTAAAAATAATAATGTGTTAAAATTTTATCATCAGTGTATTGACCAAAATAATTATTCCCAATAGTGTATTGTCCCAAATTATTATATTGTCTGAGTATTGTATCGTACTCTCTTAGTAAGCTATCATTATAATATTCAATTACATATTGGGTCTCATAAGGTCGTAAATCATCTCCATTACCCATCAGAATAATTTTCCATTTTCCTTGAATTAAATCTGCCGGGTTGGGTTTGGTATCTTCTTTTTCACAACTCAAGAAGAATAAAAATAGTATGATAACTTTTAAAAGTATTTTCATTTGAATGAGATATTTTTCTAATTATCAATTTTCTTTATCAAATATATTAAGATTGTTTAACTTTTAAACCATTAAAGTTTAGTACATGACAAAAATATAAATATCTGATATTCAATAAAATAAACATTAAATAATTTGGTTAAAACGTTGGTTTTCAGTATATAGAAGAATAATCTCACACATTTTTCTAATGAAGAAAACCAACGTCTTGGATAAAAATAGCGATTTAAATTCAATTTTAAATACTCATTTTAAAGGAAAATTAAACTTGGCAAGAACTAAATTTATTGCAATGTTTATAATAGCACTATGTAAGGTGCAAACGGTTAATTTTGACAAATTATCAAATGCCTTTGACACAACAGCTAAAGCAGGATCATCACTTAGGCGTATTCAACGATTTATTGCTAGGTTTACTTTTGATTATAACATTATATCCAGGCTTATATTCAATCTATTGCCATCAAAATAGAAGTTAACTTTATCAATTGACCGTACTAACTGGAAATTTGGACAAATTGATATTAATGTATTTATGTTATGTGTTGTATATCACGGTGTTGCATTTCCATTAATGTTTAGTATGCTACCAAAAAGAGGCAATTCAAATTCTAAAGAGCGTATTGATTTAATTAACAGGTATATTAAGCTATTTGGTAAAGATACTATTGATTGTATTGTTGCTGATAGAGAGTTTATTGGAAAGCAATGGTTAGCTTTTTTAAATGAAAATAACTTGCGGTATTACATACGTATTCGAAATAACTTCAAAGTGTTTATACCACATAAGAATAAGACTGTAAAAGCCTTTTGGCTGTTTAACTCATACAAAGTCAATCAATTTATCTATTATCAAAAGATTGTAAATATTAATGGGCAGTTATGTTATTTAGCTGGTAGTAAACCCTAGCTGGCGCGGATATGCTATCCGTGTCTTTTTATTTTTTTGTCATTTTTACTCTTTTTTAACTTTTCCTATTTTGCTTGTTGCCCGGACTACAGGTTTGCGCGAGCGGGAGAAACGGCGAAGCCCTCAACGAAGTTAATCTGTTAATAAATACTCATAATTCTAATAAATAGATGTCTCGACTTTACTGCGTTACGATCGACATGACAGATGGCTTTTTATAATTAGTAATTCGTAATTGACAATTCGTTTTCCATTTTTGATATCTACCAATTTATTTATTGTTATTATTTTAAAATTACACCCCATTCGGTTACATAATATCTTTCTCTCTTAAAACTATCGATTGTTGGTGTGATTAATTTATTTTGTAATTGATTGTCTCCTTTAATTACATAAAATAATCGTAATAAATTATCAGGTTGTTTTGAGAAATCAAGTTTAATAACATCGTTAATTATTTCTTTTGTTTGTGGATATATTGAGTAAAATTTGTAATCGTCAAGTTGATGAATCCAATAGTCAATGAAATCATCAATTTCTTGACCATAAAATCCATAATCAGCCATATTTTTTCTGAAAAAGGATTCTAATCCGGTAGCATTAATAATCCAACCATGGGTTCTTTGCCAAATATCAGGTTGAGTACTTTCATAAAAAAGATATGAATAAGTATTATCTATTAATCCATTTGTGTCAACTGTGAAATTCCAACCATTTCCATATTCAGGTATTGAAGTAACAATTTCGCCACCTATTGGAAAAATTAGTTTTACTGTTAATTGCATATTTTCGGTTGGGTGTAAATAGATGTTTGGTTTATAAACCATATTGCAAGTATCGCATTCATCATTATCATCGTCATCTGGTTCACAACTCTGAAATGGTACTGCAATTATTAGATACATGATAAATAAAAATGGGAATCCTAATAATTTAATTGTTTTCATATTCTTTGTATTTTGTTTTCTATAAGATGTTTTTTTTACTTATCAGGTTGCGTCAATTGGTAACGGTCTACGGATTTTTCGCCTTGTTTCAGTATCCCATAGTATCGAAAATTAAAGATAATAAAAATTGCTAGAAAAATTGCTGCAATCTGCATGTTTTATGATCCAATGTTACAGCCATGTGCTTTTTCTTCCTTGTTTTTTATTTAATATAAATAAATCGCCTGATGAATTTTAAAATACAAATTTATACTATATTTGCCGTTTGTTTAAAATCTCAGGAATTTAATTTTAATTGGGACAATAATAATTCTTATCATCGAATTTGGATTGAAAATTATTTTATTCCTAATATCATTAATATTTCCAATTATATAATTGTTTTTGGAGTATCTGGTTTAATTGATGTAAGAGTGTATTTTTTTAAAAAACAAGGAATGATAGATAATATGTTATATAATATGTTATATAATAATACAACTAAACGATTAGTGTTGCTAAATCGCTATTATAAAATAACTCAGTTTTATTCATTCTTAAAAGACACGGCTTATAAAGGAGGTTCTGTAATATTAATTTTTATTTTATTATTGTTGGGTCTTGAGTTTTTCTTTTTAGATATTAATTCACTACTTAACAATCTGGTGGAAACATATTCACCACAAATAATATTTTCAGTTTTTTTAATTTCAGAAACTATTTTAGGGGTAATTCCAGCTGAAATATTTATTGCTTGGGCATCAAAATCAGTTAATCCATGGTTGTTTTTGTTTGTGTTAGCTACTATATCTTATATTGGTGGAGTTATTTCATACTTTATTGGAAATCGTCTATTTTTAATAACTCCCATTAAAAATCATATTGAGAATAAAATTGCAAAGCATATTGGAAACTTGCGAAAATGGGGAGGTGTTTTTGTTCTTTTGGGTGCTATATCCCCAATTCCGCATTCAATGGTAAGTATAGCAGCTGGTTTGATTAAGTACAACTTCAGGCAATATTTATTGTGGTCACTTTTCCGATATGTGCGATTTGTAATATATGCTCTTATTATTTTTCAAGTATTTGTGTAGTAAACTGAGTTCGATGTAAGATTTGACACACAGAAAGTCAAAAGCGCTTTAGATTTGTGCTTGAAATCAAGCAGTAATAACGGGTTATTTCAATTGATTTGAAGGTTATTAATAACAATTGTCTTGTCCTGAAATGTCGCGATATAATTTTCGTGTAAATACATCTACCCATTGCACAATTTGTAATGTAACATAATGTGCTGCTGCTTAATCTTTTATTTGATATCCTTGCGACATTTATTTTTTCTTACATGCTACGCTTATCAAGGCACTGTTAATAAATAACTCTTTTCTCGACCCTTGTTTGACCTATAGCAGCTATATCAACTAGAGATATAATTTTATTTTTGAGTCTATCAGACTGTTGAGAATCATTTTTAGCACCTTCAGTATCACCAAGAATTTTATTTAATTTCGAGCGTGATTCAAATAACTCGTAATTGAATTGATTTTCAGTAATTGCATTGTTGTAATATTTAAGAGCTTTCTCGTATTTTTGTTTTTTAACAAACTTTTCAGCTCTTTTCTTGTATTCAGGTGGTTGTGTATTCAAGTAAAATTTATATCTGAACACTATAAGATAGTTTTTACTAACAGGGTTTCCATTTACTTTACATGGACTCCATTCATTTTCTACGTGATTAAATGAAGCAAGTGAACTAGAAGACAATATTTCAGACGGAGAACTTATAATATTTAAACTATTCATATTTCCATTCTTGTCAATGTTAATTGATAAGATGACATCTCCCTGAATTTTGTTTTTTAATGCTTCTATGGGATATTTAATATTTTTCTGCAAAAGCTTAGTTAAATCTTCCTTTAAATATTGTGCATTTTCAACATTTGAATTTGCGCTAGAATCTTGAAGAGTTTGGCTTTTCAGTATAACATTAAAGCATAAAAGAGTTGTAAAGAAAAAGATTAGTGTTTTTTTCATGTCGTTTTGTGTTCGTTAAGTATATGAAAAGTTGCCGATTTCAAAGCACATATTTCCCAATTTACAACAAAGTTCAATTGGGCTACAATGTTTGATATTACTACTATTTCGGCAATTTTTTTATATGGATTGTTGTCATTTCGTTATTTTCCTTTTTTTGCTTTTGTTTCAATTTTAGCTACTCGTTCTTTATGTTTTTTAATATCCCAAGTTAAATTCCAATGTCCTATATAATCGGCAAGTGTTCCAAGACCAACTTCTGCACGTCTTTTGTCAACATTTTCAGGGTCAACCCTAGCTGGCGCGGATATGCTATCCGTGCCTTTTCATTTTTTTGTCATTTTTACTCTTTTCTAGCCTTTTTTATTTTGCTTGTCGCCCGGACTACAAGTCCGCGCGAGCGGGGCTACAATGCTCATATTTACTTTATTTTGGCTATTGTTTTTATACATTATTGTCAATAGTTTTTTCTTCCTTCTTCCAATAAATCATTATAGCTATCCATGAAATGACAGATATTCCCAATATAATAAGTTTTGAAGAACCATCTATTCCTTTTGTCATATAACCATTAAACATTATTATATTAATAATCATATGAAAGCAAGTTGCTACAATTATTGATTTTGTAGAATCAATTACTTTTCCAATTCCCCAACTTCCAAAAATCATCCATCCCAAGAATTGTAGATTAGCAACTAAATTTTGATTAGTCAAGAAAGACAAGTGCCATAAATACCATAAAAATCCTATTAATATTACCCTTTGCCATTCTTTAATTACTTTTAATTCATCTTGTAAATAGCCTCTCCATCCTATTTCCTCCGAAAAAGCATAAATAAGAGTTCCTATTCCGCCCATTATCCCATAATAATGTTCATTAACATTATTCACATTTTTTACACCGAAAATGCCAAGAAGAATAATTGGAATAAACATCATTATAATACTCCATTTCGGAGAAGTTCCAAACAAACTATAGCTTAATTTTCTTTCTTTCCTTAGTAAAGAAAGTGAAATTAGAGCTCCAATCAATAATCCTATTGCTCCTAATGGAGATGTTAACAATAATTTTAAAACAGATAAATTTTCTTCTGATTTATTTAAGTCCAATAAATTGAATCTGAAAATATTCGATATTATAATTCCGATAATATAAAATATTGTAATTCTAAAAAGTGCTTTTCTAGTCATCGTTTTAGTTAATACCTTAAATCCGCAAGTAAATTTCATTAAAAATATCCAATCAACTATGTA
>CAZDCZ010000117.1:0-6472 GCA_964504155.1 uncultured Bacteroidales bacterium
CTGCCTTGCATATCGTATGTAAATGACTTGGCATTAAACAATAGGCAAAAACAATCAAGCCTTTATTCTTTATACAATATTGTAACGTATCAATTATAAGTTTTTATGATTTGGACGAGTAAATATATCTACCCAGCCAACCGTTGTTACTGTTATAAAGTATGCTTTCACTTATCTTATATTTATCAGACATAAATCAAATATAAACAAAATAATAAACATAAATGAAAATAACAACATGTATTAGCACAGAATATTTGCCGTTAATAAGCACCGACAACATGTCGGCGGGGGCACATTTGTTTGCGCATGTCTCGTTAATCTGCGTGTCTCATAAATACGCGTCGTATTAACATCAATGTGAGCATCACATTTAAAACAGACATTTCATAATTATTCCGATTTTTTCAAAACAAAAAAATCATCCGTTTCCCAATTTTGCGGATTGCTGCGGATATAATTCTCAATTTTTGTCAGTTCGTTTTGATTGCGGATAATACGATCGTAATAATTTTGTTGCCAAACGAACGATTTATTCCCTGCTTGTATTATTTGTTTGGTGCAAGCAGCTTTGAAACCGGCAATTACAGATGCTGTATTATTTTTTTGCCGACCGAAACTGTTTTTATATCCGAAAGTTTGCGGTATTTTGTTATTTTCCTGTGGCAGAACGGGATTATCAATAAAGAAAACCGTATGAAAATGGTTGGGCATCACGCAAAACGCACCCAAAGAAACATTCTTTCGTATTTGTTCGGTTTTGAACCATTCCGTTTGAATAATTTTACCGTAATCGTTTAACAGCATTTCACTGTTTACTATTTCACCAAATTCACAAATATGTTTTGCCGTACAAACGGTAATAAAATATGCCCCTTCCGATGCATAATCATAGCCCTGTAACCGATTTGACGTAATTTTATATTTGTTTTTGTATAATTCCGACATATTACAAATATATAAATTTTATGCCTGTTTTAAAATATGAAAATTCCGTAGAGACACGTTGCGCGTGTCTCATAAATACACATGAATTCATTAATAAAAAGAGACAGCCGATTTAACCGAGACAGCCGCAAGCTGTCTCCATGTTGTCGCCATCATTAAAATGCCATCAGAAGAGCGTAGGTTGTGAAAATGACAAAACAGTTGGGCGTAGTGTAACTACGCCCAACGAGGTTCCCAACTATAAAAATTCGATAACCTAGAATAAGTAAATTTTATTCAAATTAATTTACATAATAAACATATTTGGTGTAAATTTACATCAAAACAAATATTATGGCACGACAAAGTATTTCATTTACGCAACCAAATGATGAGTGGTTAAAAGTTCAAGTTGATAATAAAGAGTATTCTAGCAAGAGTGAACTTGTAAACGATTTAATAAGGCAAGCTAGAAAGCAACAACGACAAATTGATTGGATAAGATTAAAATTGGAAAGAGCCGAAAATAGTGGCTTTACCAATGAGAATAGAAACCAAATATTAGCAAAATCAAAATCTTTACTTAATGACTAAATACAAATTAAGTAATGTAGCTAAAGAAGATTTAATCAGAATTCATCATTACGGAGTCGAAAAATTTGGAATAGTACAAGCCGATAAATATTTTGATTCTTTCTTCAAGTATTTTGATATTATTGCTCAACAACCTTTTTCTTTTGAATCAGTTGATTTTATTAAAACAGGATACAGACGCTGTGTATGTGGCTCTGATAGTATTTATTACAAAGTAAGTAATGACATTGTAGAAATTATGACTGTAATTGGAAGGCAAGATTTGAACAATATTCTTTAAATTAACTAAAGTACAGTTGGTAACAACAATTATAAGCAATGCCAATTAAGCATCATTCTCCTTAAATTTCTCAGATGAGCGTAGCATGAAAGAATAAAAATAACAGTTTGGCGTAGTTTAACGGAGTGTAACTACGCCGAACGTAGAGACACGTTGCGCGTGTCTCGTTATAAATCCCACGTGTCTAGTTAATCAAACGAGACAGCTGCAAGCTGTCTCTACGTTGTTGCCATCATTTTTACCGAATCCCCCGCTAGCGCGGATTTGCAATCCGGGCTATAAAGTATATAAAAGGCACGGAAAGAATTTCCGCGCCAGCAATAGATAGAAAAATATTTAATGTCAGACAAATACAAAATACGAGATAACGATAAAGCATACTTTGTAACATTAACGATTATTGACTGGATTGACGTATTTACAAGAAAAGAGCAGAAGTTTTTTCCACTAAGATGCCCCGCCCAGTTGAAATTGCAAGGTCTACAAGGGCAGATTCAAACCTTTCATTTATATCAAAATAGGTATTTTAACAGACAATAAAAACATCCTTTAAATTCTCAATATTCTAAAAAATATATATTGGTGTAATCTTAACAAAAAAGCCACCTAAATGGGTGGCTTTAAGTGAACTAGGGAGGAATCGAACCCCCAACCTTCTGATCCGTAGTCAGATACTCTATCCAATTGAGCTACTAGTCCTGTTTGCGGTTGCAAAGATATAAAAAATATCTAAAAATAGTAATTATTGTTAAATTCTTTGTTTTTTTATTTGCACCCCGAATTATTGCTGAATATATAGTAGAAATTTAGTAATTTTGATAAAAAAATAATTACTAAGATGTAACAATAAAATAAAACAGTTCATATAGTAGCAATATATTTAAATAATTAAAATAAAAAAAGATATTTTTTTGTTAATACAAATAAAATTTCACAATAAAAGCAGCAGATATTAATTAAATATATAAATTATAAACAGATGAAAAAGATATTAAAAAAACTTTTGAAGATATTATTGATAGTGATTATTTTAATAATTGCATTAATGATAATTGTTCCTTATTTTTTTAAGGACGCATTACTATCGAAAGTAAAAGAAGAAATTAATAAGAATGTAAATGCAAAAGTTGAATTTACCGATTTTAAACTTTCATTATTTAGAAGTTTCCCTCAATTAAATCTTGCATTAATAAATCTTACTGTATGTGGAATTGATAAGTTCGAAGAAGATACCCTTATGTCGTTTCAATCGTTTAATGCAGAGGTTGATATCCTAAGTGCTATTAAGGGAAATGTAAAAGTTAAAGGAATTGTATTAGATAAACCTGTTATAAATGCTATTGTTCTAAAAGATTCTACTGCAAATTGGGATATTGTTCCTGAAACTGAGATTGATACTGTTATTGTAGAAGAAGTTATCGACACAGTTGAAGCTTCGGGAAGAGAGTTTAAAGTTGAATTGAGAAAATTTGAAATTAGAGATGCGGTAATTACATATATCGATTCTACATCCGATATGAAAGCATCTATCGAGAATTTAGATTTCTTATTAAGTGGAAATCTGGGAATGAGTAGCACGAATCTGAATATAGTAACATCAATAGAGAAAATTAATGTTGTAATGGATGGAATAAAATTTCTGAAAAATGCAAGTTTTAATTTTGATGCCGAAATTGGTGCCGATTTAGAAAAAGGCATTTATACTTTTAAAGAAAATAATTTAGCCTTAAACGATATTGAATTAGGTTTCGAAGGTGTTGTAAAAATGCCCGAAGAAGATATTGATGTAGATGTTAAATTTAAAACAAAAAAAACAAGTTTTAAGTCATTATTATCTATGGTGCCTGCAATTTATATGCAGGATTTTTCCGAACTTGAAACAAAAGGACAATTAATATTAGAAGGAAATGTAAAAGGTATATATTCTGAGCAAACAATGCCATCGGCTAATATAAAGTTATTGGTTAATAATGCTATGTTTAAATATCCCGATCTTCCCGAATCGGTCGATAATATTAATGTCGATTTAAGTGTTTTGTATGATGGTGTTAATGATAATAATACCAAAATTGACCTAAATACATTTCATCTGGAGTTAGCTTCAAATCCTTTCGATATGTCGATGCATATTCGTACTCCTATGACCGATCCTTATATTAGTGGTAATATTATGGGAGAAATAGTTTTAAATACCTTGGCAGATGCAATTCCTTTAGAAGATATGAGTATCGCTGGTAAGATTTTCGTAAATTTGAATATGGATGGAAATATGTCGCTTATAGAAAATGAAATGTATGAAGACTTTAAAGCTGATGGTGAAGTAAAACTTAACGATTTTGTTTTTACCAGTTCGGACTTGCCGCAAACTGTTTTTATAAATAATACTGTAATGAATTTTACTCCTCAATATTTACAATTAAAATCGTTCGAATGTAATATAGGGCAAAGCGATTTTAATATGAGTGGTAAAATAGATAATTATTTAGCCTATGTTTTTAACGATGAAATAATCTGTGGCAATTTCGACTTTTATTCATCAAATATAAATGCTAACGAATTTTTAGCAGAAGACGAAGATGCTACACAGAAAATAAGCGAAAGTGAAGTAAAGCAAGATTCTGTAACCTTGGCTGCAGTTGATACTGCAGGAGTTACTATGTCGGTTTTCGAAGTGCCTGCAAATGTGAATTTTATTTTGCGTTCAAAAATAGATCATATTTTATACGATAAATTAGATATAGAGAATTTAAAAGGGACTATTTTAATAAAAGATAGCAAAGTTAATTTAGATGGACTTTCAATGAATTTGCTCGATGGATATGTAGGTGTCAATGGTGAGTACAATACTCAAGATAGTACTAAACCTGCAGTTACTATGGGTTTGGACATTAGAAATATGGAGATACAAAATGCAGTAAAATCGTTTAGTATGCTCGATTCTCTTGCGCCTATTTTAAAAAATTGTAAAGGGAAAATATCACTTAAGTTCGATTATATTAGTTTGTTAGATTCAACTATGAGTCCGGTATTAAATTCGGTAGATGGATATGGACGACTACAATCTGATAATATTACAGTAGTAAATGTAAAAACATTCGATAAAATTGCCGGTTTAATCAAGCTTAACGATAAATTTAATAATTCGTTTAAAGATGTAAATGTTAGTTTTACAATTAAAGACGGACGTATTACTATAAAGCCTTTTGATGTGAAAGCTGATGATATAAAAATAAAAATAGGAGGGTCGCATGGAATAGATCAAACTATGGATTACGATATTGCATTAACTGTCCCAAGAGAGAAATTTGGAGCTGCTGCTAATGCAGTTATGAATAATATGCTTGCCGAAGCTGCTAAAAAAGGAATAAAAGTAGAGCCCGGAAAAAATGTTAATATTAACTTAAGAGTTTATGGCGATATTAACGAGCCAAAGATTGGTCTCACAAAAAATGAAAGTGATGATGCTACTAATAAATTAAAAGATCAAATTAATATAGAGATAAAGAAAAAAGGTAAAGAAGAAGTGGCAAAACAAGCACAGAAATTAATTGATGATGCAGAAAAAAAAGCTGCAAAAATTAAGAGAGATGCACAAGCTGTTTATAATAAGTCGATAATAGAAGCCGATAAAAAGGCTGCGACAATGATTAAAGAAGGTGCTAAAAATGGATTATTTGCTAAAGTTGCTGCAGAAGCTGCTGCTAAAGAACTAAAAAAATCGGCTCGAAAGGAAGGAAGTAAAATATTGAAAAAAGCTAATGATAAGGCCGACAATATTGTAAAACAAGCGCGTATTAAAGCCGAAAATACGAAAAATGAATAGATAAAAGAATAAACTAGCGCAGATTTGTAATTTGTGTAAAGTTACTGATTGCAAATCTGCGACAATAAGTAAATGCTAATAAAACAAAAAAGCTTCCTGATTAAGGAAGCTTTTAATTTGTAAAAACTATTTTGTATATCGTTTCTCTTTAATTCTTGCACGTTTACCGGTAAGTTCACGTAAATAGAAGATTCTAGCTCTTCTTACTTTACCATGTTTATTAACTTCAATTTTGTCAATAAATGGTGAGTTAAGTGGAAAAACTCTTTCAACACCAATACTACTTGACATTTTTCTTACGGTAAAAGTTTCTGAATTTCCGCTTCCTTTACGTTGTATTACAACTCCTTTATAATTTTGAATTCTTTCTTTAGTTCCCTCTTTAATTTTGTAGTGTACTGTAATAGTATCTCCACTTTTAAAATTAGGAAAATCCTTTTTGGCGGCGTATTCGTTTTCTACAACTTTCATTAAATCCATCACAAATATCTGATTTAAGTTTTAATATCTTTTTTAACAGAGCGCAATATTACAAATATTTTTTCAAAACTAATAATTTTATCGTAGAAAAGTGTTAAAATTCTACGTATTATTCTGTATTTATTGCAGAGGTAAAATTAATATTTATAATTCAAATAATAACGAAAAAGTAATTGTTTTTATCGAATAATATTTCTTGTAAATATAGTAGTATTACTGCTTGATTTCAAGCACAAATCTAATGCGCTTTTGACTTTCTGTGTGTTAAATCTTATATCAAATTTATGTTAATAATTTCTTGATAAAGAGGATTACTTTAAAAAGTTGTGGAGAATCATTATAATCCGGGCTGAAAGCCCAATTTAATT
>CAZDCZ010000118.1:0-5837 GCA_964504155.1 uncultured Bacteroidales bacterium
TATCTGTTTTGGGATTATCTTTTTTAACATCACCGAAATTATGGGCTACAATAATCTAATTCTTCTTTATCGATTTTTGAAGAATTTTACCTAAATTGAGCGATTAGCTCAAAGAAATACAAAAGAATACTTGTTTAAATAATTAATAATGAGTATATTAGTGGCATTAAATCAAAATAACAATCAATCACTAATTAAGTGAACAAGATACTCTTTTATGAAGACAAAGATAAACAAAATAAAGGCAACAGACGAAAAGATTTCAGCACGTGGATGTCTTTCATTTCTTTTAAAATATATTGAAAATATAAAGCTATATGAGCTGATAAGTAGTGTTGTTATATTAAAATTATTTTTTTGCAGCAAAGGACTTAGTTTGCAACAGTTTCTAAAACAAATGTTTGCACATTTTATAGATGGTGCAGATATGTCTATTTCAAGTTTTGATAAGAAAAAAACTGATAAAGGATATGCTGCAGTCTTGGAAAATACCAAAAATGATATGGCATCAATAAACCGTAATGGTAATGAGATAATTATGTTTTTAGGTTGAAAAATCAGGCAGCTTTTACAATTTTCAGGCTCTTTTTTTATTTTTGAGAGTGTCTAAAAAATAAAAAAGAGCCTTATTTTAAATCAATCTAAATAATGATTGCGTTTTTATCGTAATCTGATAACCAGAAAATACAATCGCTCAATTTAGGTAATAATTAAATTATATTTACAATTCTGATCAAAAATTATATCATGTCCCGACAATGCAGCTTGAGACAAATAGTAAATTAATATTTTTTTATTTAAGCATAGATTTTCAAAACCATCAACTGTATATTTTAAGATTTTAATATCAGAAAATTTGTTAATACTATAATTAATGTCGTTTGTAGACTTATTCATTTCACAAATTATTATCTTATTCAATATCTAAATTTCTCACATCCAAGTCGTAATACAAATTCCAAATTCCATGTTCAAATTTTAAACCATCGTATGAGAAATCCGGACCATAAAATTCAAACTGTCCTTGTAAACTGGGTTTAAATGGCGACAAATGGTCGTACACTATCATTTCTTTTTTATTATCAAAGTGCAATCCCATTGATGTACGAGCACTATACTCAAAAATAATTCTTCGTACATTTTTTTTTCTATTCTTAAATATTGGGGCACCAAATATTGGTTTGTTTTTCGAGTCAAACGATAACACTTCTACAATTTTTTTATTAGTAAAGATATCGTTAAAATCGGTTGCTAATAGAGTATAATATACCTTGCCACGATATTTGTTTTCGAGAATACTATAATACAATACTCCATACCAATTTTCATTTGTCAATTCTTCAAATTCCGGATTTTTAATATTTTCAGAATTATCGTATAACTCATATAAATATTGTTTCTTTTTCTTTGAATAATATTGAATAAAGCCAAAATATTTATGAGTTCCATCGTTAAATGGCATATTCCAATTATATATTTTCAATTTATTATCAATTGATTTAAAAATTCCTACATATTTCAACGAGTCGAATGAATAATCGAAAGTATTCTTATTAACTAAAATTTTTCTGAATATTCTAAGAATATTTTCATTTGCATCAATTCTATCCTTATCTAACTTACTATTTGCCATTGAATTAAAGCAAATATTTAAACTATCTTCATAGTTTTTTAATATTAAAAAATCGTTATTCTTTGAATACAAAGCACTTGAAGAAAACAATATTATAAGAATTACTATATATCGAAATTGACTGTTTAATTTATTCATCTTAAAACTTATTATCGAATTTATCCTTTTGCAAAAGTATTATTAATTTACAAAAATGTGTTTTTTCATCAAATAGATTTATCAAATTTCTAATCGAAATTATATTTATCTTTAGCAATCTAGTAATACCTATTTTATTGAATACAAAAATACACAAAAGAAATATTAAAATATAGTATATTAATTAACTCTAACTTACTTATTTTTATATACTTCATCAATAGATTTAATAAGTATCTCAACAGATTCTTTTATTTGTTTTTCGGTAATAATTAATGGTGGAGCAATACGAAATGCGTTTTCATAAAAAATAAACCAATCCATTACAACTCCGTATTTTATAGCAGTATCGATAACATTCTTTACCATTTCGAAATTTTCTAACTCAACAGCTAAAAACAAACCTATTCCTCGAATTGATTTAATTGCAGGATGAACTAAATATTTTCTAAACAAATTACCTTTATGTTCTACATCTTGAATAATTTTTTCTGAAAGTAATGTATTTAATGATGCAAAAGCAGCAGCACATGAAACCGGATGACCTCCGAATGTAGTAATATGACCAAGAATAGGATTAGTTTTAAATCCTGCCATAATTTCACGAGACGAAACAAAGGCTCCTATTGGCATTCCTCCCCCCATAGCTTTAGCAATAGTAAATATATCAGGTATTACATTAAACTTTTTAAAAGCAAATAAATCACCTGTTCTTCCGAAACCTGTTTGAATCTCATCAAAAATTAGCAATGTTCCTATTTCGGTACATCTTTCTCTTAAGCTTTCGAGAAAATTCTTTTTAGGTAAAACAATACCGGCTTCAGCCTGTACAGGTTCAACAATAACACAGGATGTATTCTCAGAAATGTTTTTTAAATCATCAATATTATTAAATTCCAGAAATTTTACCCCAGGAACTAATGGTCGAAATGAGTTTTTAAAATATTCGTTCCCCATCACGCTAAGAGCACCGTGAGTACTACCATGGTAAGCATTTTTAAAAGCTATAATTTCTCTTCGTCCATTATGTCTTTTAGCTAATTTTAATGCACCTTCAACAGCTTCACTTCCAGAATTAGTAAAATATACCGAATTTAATTTGTCGGGCAAATTATCTGTCAATAACTCAGCAAATTTCACTTGTGGTGATTGAATATATTCGCCATACACCATTAAATGCATATATTTATCGACTTGCTCTTTTATTGCTTTAACAACAGATGGATGTCTATGGCCTAAATTACTTACAGAAACTCCCGATATTAAATCAATATAAGATTCTCCATTCTTTCCATACATATATATACCCTCAGCTTTTTCTATTTCCAATTGTAATGGGAAATCAGAAGTCTGAGCAACATGTTGTAAAAACAACTGACGCTGTGAAATCATAAAATAATTTATTTAAAAATTTACGGTTAGATAAAATCCATTAACTATTTACCCATTAGGTTAATACATTTCATAAAATTCTCTTTATAAGCTTTACCTATTGGTACACTTTTAGTGCCTTTATCGATTTTTACAATTATTGTATTATCTTCAATTCGTTCTATTTTCTTTAAATTAATAATAAACGACCGATGTACTCTAATAAATTGCGACAAAGGTAATTGTTTTTCAATTGCCTTCATTGTAAAATGGATAGTATATTTTTCTTTAAAGGTATTTACAATGACATAATTCTCCAGAGCTTCTACTAATAATACATCATTATATTTTAATTTTACTAATGCAGAATCATTTTTTATATATATTTCATCTATTCCATCGTTAGAATTAGCTAACTTAATATTTTTTGCTTTGTTTACAGCCTTATAGAATCTACCGTAAGTAATTGGTTTCAAGAGATAATCTGTAACATCATAATCAAATGCTTCTAGAGCATATTTTTCTTGTGAAGAAACTATAATAATCTGAGGTAAATCATTTAATGTATTTAAGAAATCAATGCCATCCATTTCCGGCATTTCTATATCTAAAAAAATCAAATCAATATCTTTAGATTCTAAATTCAAGTCATTAATAGCATCTACTGCATTTTCATATGTAATTTTTAAATCTAAAAATTCTGTTCTCTTAACAAACTCTTCTACGATCTTTCTCGAAAGGGCATCGTCATCAATAATTACACAATTCATATTTCTGTATTTTATTTATCTCTCTAAATTATAAAATAATAGATGAATATACATATTTTTATGATAAAATATTATTTTTTTATGATAAAAATAATAAAAATAAAAATATTCAAGTATAAATACCTAATATATATCTAGTATAAATTTATTTTAAGATGCTTACAGTAACAACATCATTTACAAATTAACATAATAGTAATAAAAAAGGAGCACAAAAAATGTACTCCTTTATATAAGCAAAAAATATCTTTAGTTAACAGCATCAGCTAAATCACTACCTGCTTTAAATTTAACTACATTCTTGGCTTTAATTGTAATAGGTTTACCTGTTTGAGGATTTCTTCCAGTTCTAGCATTTCTTTTAGCTACAGAAAAAGAACCAAAACCTACTAAAGCAACTCTTTCACCTTTTTTCAATGCACCTGAAGTACTACTCATAAATGCATCTAAAGCTTTTTTTGCATCAGCTTTTGTTAAGTTAGCTTCACCAGCAATTGCATCAATCAATTCTGCTTTATTCATAATAAAAAATTTTAGGGTTAGTAAATAATTTCTTTCTATATGTACAAATATAGGGTATTTCTTAAGTTTCGCAAATCTATAAGCAAAAAAAATGTGCATTTTTCAAAAAAATATCGTTTTTTTTAAATTTATTATCAACAAAAACATTAAAATGCCAAATTTTATATAAAAATATGTACAATAAGCTATTAATAACTCAAAAAATATTTTTTTTATATTTTTGATATGTTTTTTTGCAAAAATAGAAATATATTATACTTTTGCAGCGGAGAAATGGCAGAGTGGTCGAATGCGGCGGTCTTGAAAACCGTTGTACCGCGAGGTACCGGGGGTTCGAATCCCTCTTTCTCCGCATAAGAAAAAAGACTTCTCAAATATCGAGAAGTCTTTTTTTATTTTGTCAAGTATTGTTCAATACACCAGGGCAAACTCGGGGTCAGTAGAAAATCATTGTGGATTAAGCATAAATCTTAGCAAGTCTAAAAAGGAAAAAAGATATATCTGTCACACATCTTTGTGTAGTACGAAAAGCTTTTATCTTAGCATTAAAAGATTCCGCTGAAGCATTTGTGCTTCTATTATCAAAGAAGTTTAGTATCTCTGAATAATGACTATAATCTAAATTGAGCAATTAGCTCAAAGAAATATAAAAGAATACTTGGCTCTAGTTTAAAATAACTGTGTTTATTTTATTTTTTTACAGAAAAAAGAAATGAAATCATCATCTATTCAAAAATATTTTGTGAGTTTAAATCCAGATGAACAGGATAATTTATTATCAGAACACCAAAATGTAAAAGACACGTCAAGCTACGGATTATTGGAAAGGCATGTAAAACAATTAGACAATAAGCAAGGCACATGTCCTCATTGCTTAAGTTTGCGATATAAAAAGAATGATAAAGATAAAAAAATGTGCGAATTGTAATAGGTGTTTTACTGCATACACTGGAACATGGTTGGTACATATCCATAAGAAGAATTTATTAATTCCATATTTGAAATTAATGAAGCAGTAGCTTTTTTTAATCTAATAGATTATTTGCACGAAAAAAGTTCGGTGATAATAACCACCAATAAATCACCCAAACAGTGGGCGGAAGCCCTCGATGACGAAGTATTATCCACCGCTCTTTTAGATAGATTGTTGTATCGCTGCGAAGTAGTAAAACTATCAGGAGAAAGTTACAGGATGGAAAACAGAGAAACTATTTTTAATAAAAATGAATAATATGAAAAACAGAACTTCTAAAAATCTTTCCGATATAAATTTTTTTGTTTCGCTAAGCTTCACAAAAAAATTTATATCGGAAAACAAACCGTAAAAAGTGGCGATTTACTTTTGCGAAAAACTGATGAAAAACAATTGCGAAAAATTGATGATTTTAAATTTGCTATTTACA
>CAZDCZ010000119.1:0-5368 GCA_964504155.1 uncultured Bacteroidales bacterium
ATTAGCGTTTTAATAAAAATTAGAATGCCGGGATCGGTTTTATTTAAACAAAAGCGGGTAGGGCAATATGGTAAATTATTTACTGTTTATAAATTTAGGTCTATGTCTGCTAATCATGGAGGAAGTTCTGTGTCGGTTGCCGGAGAAAATAGAATTACTCCTTTAGGAGCTAAATTACGAAAATATAAATTAGATGAATTGCCGGGGCTGTGGAATGTTTTAAAAGGAGAAATGAGTTTTGTTGGTCCAAGACCAGATGTCCCCGGATATGCCGATAAATTGAAAGGAGAAGATCGGAAAATTCTTGAGCTTAAACCCGGAATTACCGGACCTGCAAGTTTAAAATATAAAAACGAAGAAGAAATTCTTGCCAAAGTTGAAGACCCTATAAAATATAATGATGAAGTAATTTTTCCTGATAAAATTAAAATAAATTTGAATTATTATTATCATAATACATTTATTGGAGATATAAAATTGATAATAAAAACTTTGCTTGGTTAATAGTAACATATTAATGAAAATGGATTTTAATATGCAAGAACCTTTAGCTCGGCTAGCGCCGACATGTTGTTGGTGCTTATTAACGGCAAATATTCTGTGTTAATACTTGTTGTTATTTTCATTTATGTTTATTCTTTTGTTTATATTTGATTTATGTCTGATAAATATAAGATATGAGATAAGGATAAAGCATACTTTATAACAGCAACAACGGTAGATGTATTTACTCGCCCAAATCATAAAAAACTTATAATTGATTCGTTGCAATATTGTATAAAGAATAAAGGTTTGATTGTTTTTGCCTATTGTTTAATGCCAAGTCATTTACATATGATATGCAAGGCAGAAGGCCAGCTCGCGTGGACATGTTGTCCGTGCACAAGCAAGGTAAGATGTAAAGTGAGATGAAAAGAATAAAAGATGAAATTAAAGTGATGGAAAAGATTGGCACGGACGTGGACGTCCGCGCCAGCAGGAAACATACTGAATTTTAGTAGTTATGCGGATTTTAGCAGATTTTTACAACTTTCTAAAAAAATATCACTTACTTTGTGTTATAAATATAGGAAATTAACCCTTACTTTGTGCAATGTATAATCGGAAAGCTATAGAATATCTTATAAAATGGTCGAAAAAAAACGAACGTAAACCTCTAATTTTAAGAGGGGCAAGACAAGTTGGAAAAACAACACTTGTTAATAATTTTTCTGAGAATTTTAAACAATACATATATCTTAACTTAGAAGAAACTGAGGACAAACAAATTTTTGAACAAAACTATTCCTTTGAAAATCTTTTATCAGCTATATTTTTTATTAAACAAAAAGAAAAAAAAGTAAAAAGCACACTTATATTCATTGATGAAATTCAGAATTCTGCCGAAGCTGTTAAGCAATTGCGTTATTTTTACGAAAAGGCTCCAGATATATATGTTATAGCAGCAGGTTCTTTGCTTGAAACTTTAATGAGTAAAAATATTAGTTTCCCTGTAGGAAGAGTTGAATACTTGTTTTTGCAAGCTTTTTCTTTTGAAGAATATTTATGGGCAATTAATAATAAAACCCTTGTTGAACTGTGGAATAAAATACCTTTACCTGAGTATGCACACAATAAACTTCTATCTACCTTCAATACTTACTCTTTAATTGGCGGAATGCCTGATATTATAAAAAACTATATAGAAAATAATGATATTGTAAGTCTTAATAGCTTATATGAAAGTCTAATTGTTTCTTATCTTGATGATGTTGAAAAATACGCCCAAAGTAAAAAAGAAGCAAAAATTATACGTTTTGTAATAAAAAACGCATTTTTTGAAGCAGGTAACAGGATAAAATTTAACGGTTTTGCAAAATCAAATTATAAATCACGTGAGATTGGCGAAACAATAGCAATACTTGAAAAAACACACTTGCTTAAACTAATATATCCAACTACAAATATTCAACTTCCAATTGTTTCAGACACAAAAAAATCACCCAAATTACAAATACTTGATACAGGATTAGTAAATTATTTTGCAGGCTTACAGCAAGAAATTTTCAACTCTAATGATATTCAAAAAGTTTATAAAGGTAAAATTGCTGAACATATTGTTTCGCAAGAATTAAAATACGCTTTTCCGTCAATATTACATGATTTACATTTCTGGGTAAGAGAAAAAAAACAATCAAATGCCGAAGTTGATTTTGTAATCCCATTTGATGGCAAACTTATTCCAATTGAGGTTAAATCCGGAGCAACAGGACGATTACGCTCATTGCACCAATTTATTGATTTAGCACCGCATAATTTAGCAGTAAGAATTTATGCCGGAAAAATAAGAATAGAAAAAGCAAAGAGCATTACAGGAAAGCAGTTTTATTTATTAAATTTACCTTATTATCTAACATCAAAAATAAAAGAATATTTAAAATACTTTGTTGATACAATAGAACAATAAATTTGAAATTTAACCTGTTTTACAGAACTTTAGTATAATTTATAAAATAAAAAAAATAAATGAAAAATAAAATATGGCTATCGTCTCCACATATGAGTGGGAATGAACAAAAATATGTAAACGAAGCTTTCGATACTAATTGGATTGCTCCTTTGGGTACAAATGTTAATGGTTTCGAGAAAGATTTACAAGAATATTTGAAGATTGATAATGCCGCAGCATTAAGTTCCGGCAGTGCAGCTATTCATTTAGCATTAATTTTACTTGGTGTGGTAGCCGGCGACGAAGTAATTGCTTCTTCGTTTACTTTTTCGGCAACAGTTAACCCTATAACTTACCAAGGCGCTATACCTGTTTTGGTAGATAGTGAAGTTGATACATGGAATATGGATCCGGTTTTGTTAGAAAAAGCTATTATCGATAGAATTAATAAAGCTAAAAAACCGAAAGCAATAATTATAGTTCATTTATACGGAATGCCGGCTAAAATAGAAGAGATACGACTTGTTGCCGATAAGTATAATATTCCCATAATTGAAGATGCTGCCGAAGCTTTGGGTAGTTCTTATAAGGGACAAAAACTTGGTACTTTTGGCGATTTTGGTATTTTATCGTTTAATGGGAACAAGATAATAACAACATCGGGAGGAGGAGCTTTGGTAGCAAAAGACAAAAATGCTATCGATAAATCGCGATTTTTAGCTACTCAGGCACGCGATGATGCACCCCATTATCAGCATTCGCATGTTGGGTATAATTATCGTATGAGTAATGTTGTTGCAGGTATCGGGCGTGGACAAATGATAGTTATTGACGAGAGAGTAGAACAACGTAGAGCAAATAATAGCTTTTATCACGAGTTTCTTGATAGTATTGAAGGAATTACTTTTCTTGAAGAACCAAACGATGATTATTTTTCGAATTATTGGTTAACAACAATTTTAGTAGATGCCAGTAAAACCGGAGGGCTTACCCGAGAAGATATCAGATTAGCTTTAGAAAAAGAAAATATAGAAACCCGACCATTATGGAAGCCTATGCACTTACAACCAGTTTTTGAGAAATATCCGGCTTATGTAAATGGTGTTTCTGAAAAACTTTTCGATGATGGATTATGTTTGCCGTCAGGTTCAAATTTAAGTGCGAACGATAGAACTCGAATAAAAGATGCTTTATTGAAAGCCTTGAAGAAATAAAAAGAAATAGGATTATAAAGGCTTATTTTTTAGAAAATCTTGTTTTTGATGTAAATTCAATGAATAATAAATAAATTTGCAGAAAAAAAAACTAACAGCTTTGTTTTAATAAAAAAAATACATTTTAAATACCTGATAATTTTGCTGTTAAAAACCTGCTGGATTTTAGTAGTTATGCGGATTTTAGCAGATTTTACAATTTTCTAATTTTTTAATACAATTTAATTTTATGCATAAAATTATAAATAATATTAAGTTAGGTTTTCTCTTAATATTTTTTTTATTCTTATTTATTTCTTTTCAAAATATAAAATATTCTTTAGCCGGTTTAATTTTCATTAGTTTATTTACAATACAGTATGGCAAAATAAAGATAAAAACATTAAAATATACAATTCCTTTACTGGTTTTGTTTTTTGTAAATATAATTTCCTTATTTTATTCCGATAATATTGGGCTTGGTTTTCGTACTATCGATACACAATTATCTTTACTCTTATTACCAATACTTATTAGTTTCGATAGCGAGTTTTATTTTAATAATAAGCAAAAAATTATTAAGGGCTTTATAATAGCATCTATTATTGCGATTCTTGTTTTTATAATTTTATTTATTCAGTCAGGAAATATTCATAGGTTAATAAATAGCTTAGAAAAATATAATTTATTTGCAGTAATTCGTTGGTATAACGTGATAAATTCTCAGCATCCTACGTATATTTCTTTATCTTTCTTATTTTCTATTATTTTAATTATACATTCGTATAATAAAGAAGATAAATGTTTTTTTATTGTTTTAAAGTTAATTGGAATATTAGTAATATTAATTGCTATATTTCTTTTAAATTCTCGAGCAATTTTACTAAGTACATTTTTTGTGTTTATTTATTACACAATAAAATTTTTAGCCGAACATAAGCGTATTTATATATATATATCCCTTATTCTATTATTATCTGTATTTTCTTATATAATTGTAAATTCCAGATTTCATAAAAATATAGAGCAAATAGAACAGGGTGTAAGTACCGAAAATTATGAAAAAGTTGATATTCGTATTTCATTATGGAAAGATGCCTATATAATGTGGAAAGAAAAACCACTATTTGGTTATGGAATAGGTGATGCAAAAATAAAATTAATTGATGTACATAAAAATCGAGATATTAAAATTGCGTTTAAGGAAAGGTATAACTGTCATAACCAATTTCTCGAAACAGCAACTCAAACGGGTGTTGTTGGTTTAATTGTTTTATTATTAGTTTTTGCAATACCATTTTATCAGGCTATAAAGAAGAAGCAAGAATTATTGTTTTTATTTTTAAGTATATGTTTTATTAATTTC
Organism: uncultured Bacteroidales bacterium; assembly: GCA_964504155.1. Classification (GTDB taxonomy): domain Bacteria; phylum Bacteroidota; class Bacteroidia; order Bacteroidales; family UBA12077; genus CAZDCZ01. The sequence continues at coordinate 4,988 of CAZDCZ010000119.1, forward strand.
TTATTTGAATCGATGTTGCAGCGTATAGCAGGAGTTGTGTTCTTTGCTTTTTGGTACAGCTTTTTATGGTTTGTATATTATAGAGATGATAATAAGGAATAATAATAAATGATTTTTTTATAAAATAGAGTAATTCTGGATCACTTTCATTTTTTGGTGGAGTAGAATTTTTTAAGCATATATTTTGGCTACACCCACTAGCGCGCGTTTGTAACGCGTGCAACAAAAAAACAAGGAAAGGTAAAAAATGATTAATATGTAATGATTAATTTTACTTTGACAGATTATGTTTTAACATAAAATCAACCTGTTTTTACCCTTGCCCCTAAAGGGAACAGATTGATTTTTTAGTTTTCTCCCTTTAGGGTTAGGGGCAAAAAA
>CAZDCZ010000120.1:0-5350 GCA_964504155.1 uncultured Bacteroidales bacterium
TCATCCTTTATCTTGCTTTCTGTAAGGCATTCCTTATACCGAACTCAGGTTATTAAGGTATTGATAAAAGAATGAATTAGTTTAAAAAAAGAAGAATTGAATGAACTACCCAGCTGCAAGCAGATGAGATATCAAGAGGAAAATTTATTTTTCTAACGCACCAAAATGTGGAGAAAAATACCCAAAGACCCTCGTCAAAGGCCTGTCTGCAAAGCAGGCTAGGCAATCTCGGGGTCAGTTCGACTTTGTAATTCCAGTTCACTTCGTTTCTAGAATCACTATCTCATTGATATAAAATACAATTTTATTTTGCTATTCGAAAAAATAATTATATTTTTGCACTTTAAAACATAATTAGTCGGTTTGAATAAGAAATAGAAATTATGGCAATAGATAATACAAGAAACAAAATTTTAAGCGTTGCTAATAAGTTATTTGGTCAATTTGGATTCCATAAAACATCTATGGATGAGATTGCCAAAATAGCTAGAAAAGCAAAAGGCTCTTTATATTATTATTTTTCCGGGAAAGAAGAATTATTTAAAGAAGTCGTTTCAAATGAAATTGCAAACTTAAAAATCCAGCTAACTTATATTATCGACAACAAAGATTTAAGTGCTACGGAAAAAATAAAGGCATATCTTATAAAAAGAATGGACGTCTTGAGCAGTGCCGTCAACTACCACGAAACAATAAAAGCTGACTTCTTTGAACATTTCGACTTTATTGATGATTTAAGAAATGAGTTAGATGAATGGGAAAAAGAGAATATCAAAAAAATTATCACACAAGGAATTAAATCTGGAGAATTTGCATTAAGCGATAATATGGACGTTTTATTAGATGTATTTATTATGGTAGTAAAAGGCCTTGAAATCCCTTTTTTCTTGCAAAATAAATATCAGAAATATGCTCCTCACTTCGAAGGTTTAATTGGAATATTAACAAAGGGATTAACCCCATAATTTTTTTTATTTATAACTGACTATAAAACATAATTAGTACAAATAGCACGAATAAAAAATGGAAAAAATATTAATAAAAGAATTTCTAAAAGATAAAAATGTTGGAGCAGTAGTATCAAGCTCTAAAAATGTTGTAAAGAAAATCACAAATGAAATTGATTTCGAAAAAGCAGATGTCATTGTGGAATATGGACCTGGTAAAGGAACCATTACGAAACAATTACTAAAAAACATGAAAGTCGGTGCAAGCCTATATGTTTTTGAAACAAATCAGGATTTTATTAATGATTTAAATAATATTAATGATAAGCGATTGATAATAATAAATACAGATGCAAAAAGTGCTTTATCGATACTTAAAAGTAGATATAAAATTGAAAATGTAGATTATGTCATTTCTACAATACCATTTACTTTTCTAGACCGAAGACTAAAAAGAAGAATTATTTTTAATTCTCATACTATGCTCAAAGAAAAAGGGAAATTTATTACATATCAATATACCCCACTTATATATAGTATAATAAAAAATAAGTTTACAAATTTTAGTATTACTCCAAATGTGTCCAATTTTCCTTTTGCTTTTGTAATGAAAGGTGTAAAATAAACCTAATTAAATATGAAAACAATATCTGGTAAAATATTGAAGCTTTTAGGCTGGAAAATAATCGGAGAATTCCCCGATATAGAAAAAAGTGTTATCATATTTGCTCCACATACAAGCTATTGGGATGGGTTTTACGGGAAACTTTTTGCTATGCAAATGGATGTAAACTACAAGTTCTTATCAAAGAAAGAATTTTTCAAATTTCCCCTTAACTATTTCTTCAAACTCTATGGTTCTATTCCCGTTTCTAAAAACAAAGAATATATTAATGAGATAGTTTCACTATTCAAAGAAAACAAAAACCTGCATCTTATTCTTTCTCCGGAAGGGCAATTAGCAAGGACAGATCATTGGAAAAAAGGATTCTATTATATGGCAACAAAAGCTAATGTTCCTATTGTAGTTAGTTATATCGACTATTCCAAAAAAGAAATGGGAATAAAAGAAGTTATCCACGATACCAGCAATATGAAAGAGACAATGAAAAGCATAAGCACTATGTATGCTAATGTAAAAGGGAAATACCCTGAGAATTTTATTTTAGATAAAAGATATAGCTCAGAAATTACTTGAAAATTACTTTTTCTTAACACACCGAAAAAAATGAAAAAAATATCAAGAATAATCTTAGAAACTATGGGATGGGAACTAAGAGGTTCATTCCCCAATATTAAAAAGAGTGTGGTTGTTTTAGCTCCACACACAAGTAATTGGGACTTTATAATAGGTAGATTATACCTGAATGCAATGGGTATAGAAAGCAATACACTCATGAAAAAAGAAATGTTCTTCTTCCCTTTTAACATTATAATGAGTAAGCTGGGAGCTATTCCTGTTGAAAGAGGAAACACAAACTTAAGCCAAGTATCTCAACTAAAATCAATTTTCGATGAAAAAGAAGAGCTCAATTTATTTATTGCACCAGAAGGAACGCGGAAAAAGGTTACTCACTGGAAAAAAGGCTTCTTCCATATTTCTAAGGAGGCAAAAGTACCTATCGTTTTAAGCTATATTGATTATAAAAAGAAAACGGTTGGAATAGCAGGATTAGTTAATGATCCTAAAAATCTAGAAAATACGATGGAAGAAATATCAGCCTTTTACACAAATATTAACGCTAAACATCCTGAGAATTTTTTAACTGATAAAGAATACAATTAATTTTTTCGCCAATAACTGACTAATAAACAAATAGAGAACAAAATGGATACAACAGTAATAGAAATCATAAGTAAATTATTAGATGTAAAATCGTCAGAAATCAGCCTGAATTCTTCATTTCGGAATTTGAATATTGACAATATGGATTTAGCTGAAATAATTGTTCTCATTGAAAAAAAATTAAAAATATCAGCCAAAAACGATTTGTATGATACAAAAACCGTGGGCGAACTAATTGAAGAATTAAATAAACAAATATTAAAGAACTAAAAAAATAATTTATGAATAAAATAGCAAAAGCAATAGTAGAGTTAAAATGGCTAATAATTATTGTAGTCATTGGATTAACCGCCTTTTTTGGTTTCCAGTTAAAAACCTTAACAATTAATTCCGATGTATTAAGTTCATTGCCCGATGACGATCCTGTTGCAAAACTATACAAAGACGTAGGCAAAAAATACGGTGGGAATGATATGGGAATGATTGTATTAGAAACCAAAGATATTTTTAATACGGAAGTGTTGGAACACGTTAAACAAATAACCGATAGTTTAAAAATAACCGAAGGTATTTCAACTGTAACAAGCTTAACTGATATTATTGACATTAAAAATGTTGATGGAGGTATCGAAATAGGCAAACTGATTGACGAGTACGAATTACCGGATACACAATCTAAATTAGATAGTTTAAAGGACTATGTTTTCTCAAAAGATATGTATAAAGGCTCCATAGTTTCCGACGATGGAACAGCTACACTTATCATGTTCACACTGCTTGATGATGTCGATAAGCAGGCTGTTGCAAAAGAAGTGAAAGATAAGGTTATTGCTCTCAATTTACCCGAAAAATTGTATTTCGGTGGTTTGCCAATGATGATGAATGATATTTCAGACTTAATTATGGCTGATTTAACTTGGCTGTTACCCATAGTGTTTATTATAATAGCTTTTATCCTGTTGTTAAGTTTTCGCTCTGCAAGAGGTGTAATTATGCCGCTCCTAACAGCAGTTATTGCAGTTGTTTGGACACTTGGAATAATGGTATTATTAGGTTTCGAATTAACCATGATTTCAAATAATATTCCTATTATTTTACTTGCCGTTGGTAGTGCATATACCATACATGTTTTAAATCGTATAAACCAAACTTATGACGAAGACCGTAAAAAAGCTGTTATAAAGGCATTAACATATATTATTGTCCCAGTTATTCTTGCAGCAGCAACAACAGCAGTTGGTTTTCTTTCATTTGTGTTTGGTGCTTATATGACCATGATAAGAGACTTTGGTATATTTTCGGCTATGGGAACAGCTATTGCACTGCTGTTATCAATATTTTTTGTTCCGGCTGTTATTTCTGCATTTTCAATGTATAAAAAACCCGAGAGCCTAAAAAAGGATGTAGAAAAGAAAAAATCATTCTTATCTGATAAAATCCTTCAACCTCTTGTTAATCTTCTATTTAATCACCCAAAATACACACTTATTGCCTGGGGGATATTACTTTTATTAAGCATAGGTGGCATGTTTTTGATTTCCACAAGTGTAAATATGAGTGAATATCTAAAAAAAGATAATCCAACAAGAGTTTCGGAAGATATAATGCAAAATAAATTCGGTGGTTCTCAACCTGTATTTGTGGTTTTTAAAGGTGATATGCAAAGCCCCGAAGTTTTGAAAATGATGATTAAGACTGAGGACTACATGGAGCAATATTCTGAAATATCAACCACTCAATCAGTTGCCAACCTTATCGAAGAAATGAACGATGTAATGGGCGAAGGGAAAAGAGTTCCTGATAATCAGGATAAAATAGAACAACTGTGGTTTTTATTAGATGGACAGGATATTATGCCACAACTTGTTTCAGACGACCTTGATGAAGGTATTATACAATCAAAATTCAAGTCCTCCGATAGTGAAAAAATGGCAGATTTTGTTGATTATATGGATGAATTTATTAAAGAAAATTCAAGCAAAAATTGCAATATTCAATTAACAGGAATGCCGTCGGTTTATGTTAAAATGAGTGATAGTTTACTTCAAAGCCAGTTTAGCAGTTTGGTTCTTGCCTTGCTTTTTGTTCTTGTAATTGTAGGGCTCATACTCCGCTCATTTTCAAAAGGTGTGTATGCAACTATCCCTATTATTGCAACCATTGCCATTTTATTCGGATTTATGGGTTTTGCAGGTATCGCTCTTGATATTGCCACCGTACTTGTTGCAAGTATTGCACTCGGTATAGGAATTGATTATTCTATCCATATCATTACACATTTTAATCATACTTTAAAAGAAACAGGTAACATTAACAAAGCTCTTGAAGAAACTATATTAATAAGCGGGAAAGCTATTATTATCAATGTGGTTTCAGTTTCAGCAGGATTTTTGGTGCTAATATTTTCGCAAATGGTTCCTATGCAAAATTTCGGTATGCTTATAGCACTAAGTATGATAGGTTCGGGACTCGGTGCTTTAACACTCTTGCCTGTTATTTTGATACTTGCAAATAGAAAAAAACAAATAACAGCTAAATAAATTTAATTATTAACCAAAAAAATTAAAGTAAAATGAAAAAGTTAAAATTATCAGTATTAGTAAGTGCATTATTCCTC
>CAZDCZ010000121.1:0-5167 GCA_964504155.1 uncultured Bacteroidales bacterium
CGGTAAGTCCTTCGTTACACGATAAAACAAAACAATACATTCAGTTTCAGGAAAACATCATCAAAAGATGAGTTATAAAGAAGAATATTTAATGTTTTTGGAAGAATATGGTATTGATTATAACGAAAAATATCTTTGGAGTGACTAATATTAACTTGTCCTTTCAGGACGTCAAAATGATCTATAATCTAACCCTTTTAGTTGTCATGCCGAGCGGAGTCGAGGTATCTGTTAAATAGAATTACGAATTACTTATTAGCAGATTTCTCCATAAAGTCGAAATGACAAGTGTTTAATGTTCTTGTCCTCCTATGTTTGCATATTCAAATTAAGATTAAAAATATTAAGTTTGAATATTGTTAAACAATCTACTGTTACAGCCGGACGTGGATATTTATATGAGAATGACATAGTATTTGTGTTAAAATATTTTAAATGTCAGAGTCATTTATATTGTTTTTATTATTACGTTTATTGATAACATAAAGAATAATAATTATAGTAATTACGAATGTTAAAATGTATAGCTTAAACATAAGACAAATTTTATGTTAATATTCTCTTTATAATTCTTAATTTGTGAGTGTATTTGTTGGTTTCGGTATTATAAATTCCTTGATGGTCTATTTTGTCAACTCTTACATATCCCGATGAATGAATAATTTTTTTATCCGATAATATTATGCCTACATGTGTTATTTCTTGCTCGTTATTATCGAAAAAAGCAAGATCTCCAATTTTAACTTTGTCGAAGAAACTTATTTCTTTTCCTAAGTTTACTTGCTCTTTGGCATCTCTTGGAATATTATAATTTAAAATTTTATAAATAATTTGTGTAAAACCGGAACAGTCTATTCCAAAAGGAGATTTTCCTCCCCATAAATATGGAGCATTTACGAATTGTAATGCAGTTTTTAGAATATAGTCTGTATCATTGATATTGCTTGATTTACTAGTAATTTTATACTCTTGGTTTAATAATTTAAAAGAATTATTTGTTTTATTAAACAAAGGTAAAGTAGAACCTGCCGGAATAATTATCTTGTTTTGAGAACTTGTATTTGTTGCTATTGTAAATAATTTGTCTGTAACTACCGAGTTTGAGTTAATAATTTCTTGTGCTGTATCCTTAGAGATTTTAGTAAACATAGAATTGTCTATCCAACCTTCGTAATTGTCGCAAATAGTTTTAATATAACTCCAGTTATCTTTAATTGATAATATTTCAAATACTTCACCAAATAGTATTTGAGTAATCATTTCATCTTTTTCTGAGTCTGTTTTCCTTACCGGGATTAATGTTGTTTTTCCTATTCCGAAATCTGACATATAAATACTTTTTAAATATAATTTCAAATTTACATAATAAAGCTTAAAATTAATCGAAAATAAAACTTAAAATAATGTTTTATAATATGAAATGTTCTGATGTTAGTTTGTTTGTAAGCTTAGAAAAATATATTATTAAACTCAATTAAAATATGTTATGTTATAAAACATATATATTTATCTGGTATTGTTTTTTTAAATAAAATATATAGAGTTAGTTATAAGATTATTTTATGATTGATATATCTGATTTATAAAAAAAGTAGTTGGTTTTAGAAGTAATTGCTGTAAAGTGTTAAAAAATAGCCGAATATGAGTTTTGTGTAAAATGTAGAGTATTTGTATTTGTGTAATTTGAATTCTATTTATATTGGTTTATGAAATAACAAATTGTTAATGACTTCAAAATTATTCTTTTGTAAAAGGCCTGTAAAAATAGATCTTCCCATTAGTAATATTTGATAGTTTTAGTTCGCTAATACCTACTTTATGGCCAGAAAATTGAGTGTTCTGGTGTGCTATTTCGTAATATCCTTTACCGAGAACATTATATACAATAGCGGTGTGATGTTTCATCTTTTCGGTATAAATAGTATTTCCTTTTTGGTATTTAATAATAACATTCTCGAATTGAATTATATCACCCGGAAAGATTGTGTCTTTTTGTGGAAAAATTCTTTTTCCGTATTTATATTGTCCATCCCAATTTGCATTAACTTTTATTAATGCTTGATTTGCTAAATCCCAACATTCACCCCTGTCAACTTTTTTCCCGATTACTGTTTCAACATAACTAATAATAGTTTTGTTTATAGAAGGTATGTTTTTTAGTAATATAGTTTGTTTAGGTAATTCTTCAATTTTTTTTGTTGGTACAGGTCGATAAAAGTAAATTTTCCCATTAGTAATGGTCGATAGTTTTAATTCGCTAATACCTACTTTATGGCCAGAAAATTGAGTGTTCTGGTGTGCTATTTCGTAATATCCTTTACCGAGAACATTATATACAATAGCGGTGTGATGTTTCATCTTTTCGGTATAAATAGTATTTCCTTTTTGGTATTTAATAATAACATTCTCGAATTGAATTATATCACCCGGAAAGATTGTGTCTTTTTGTGGAAAAATTCTTTTTCCGTATTTATATTGTCCATCCCAATTTGCATTAACTTTTATTAATGCTTGATTTGCTAAATCCCAACATTCACCTCTGTCAACTTGTTTGCCAATTACCGATTCAACATAACTAATTATTGTTTTGTTAATTGCCGGGATATTCTTTTGTGCTGTACTATGATTTGTTTGAAGTAAGACAAAAAACGAAATTGTTAAAATAGAATTTAATATTTTCATTTTTAATTTATTTTGACCTTAAGGTTTGTAAAGCCTTAAGGTCTGAATTGTTAATCATTAGAAATCGAAATATTCCCTTTTCCTTTAATTGTAATATTTCCTATATGACAGGCATCGGTAATATTGTTTTTCTTTAATTCGTTTATAATTTTATCTTTTTTGTCGAAAGGAACAGTAAATAATAATCCTCCGGCTGTTTGTGCATCACATAAAAGAATTTTCGATGGTTCTGTAATAGTATTATCCCAATCGAGATAGTCGTGTAAATATTCCAAATTATTTTTCGATCCTCCCGGATAAATATTTGCTGCAACAAAATCTATAGCTTCAGGAATAACAGGAATTTTACTAAAATGAATCTCAGCATTTACATTGCTCCCTTTGGTTATTTCTTTTAAATGTCCTAGTAAGCCAAATCCTGTAACATCGGTGCAGGCATGTACATCGAATTTTGAAATAACTTCGGCCGATGTTTTATTTAATGTTGTCATTAATTGTATTGCATAGTCTTCTGTTTTTTTGTCTGCTATACCTTTTTTTATTGCCGACGAGATAATACCTACACCAATTGGTTTAGTTAATATTATAGCATCTCCTTCTTTTGCATTTGCATTCGACAATATTTTGTCGGGATGCACAATTCCACTAACTACCATCCCGTATTTTGGTTCAGGATCTTCAATTGAGTGACCACCAAGAATACTAATTCCCGCTTCTGTTGCTTTGTCTTGTGCTCCTTTTAATATTTGTTTTAGAACTTCCATTGGCAGTCTGTTTGTAGGAAATCCAACAATATTTAATGCAAAAATTGGTTTTGCTCCCATAGCATAAACATCGCTAAGTGCATTTGTTGCAGCAATTGCCCCAAAATGATATGGGTCATCAACAATAGGAGTAAAGAAATCGAGTGTCTGCACTAGTGCTGTTTCTTCGTTTATTTTATATACGGCAGCGTCATCGGCAGTTTTTGTGTCGATAAGAATATTTTTATCTATAGAAATAGGTAAATCAGAAAGGATTTTTTCTAAATCTTGTGGTTTTATTTTGCAAGCGCATCCGCCGCCTTGAGTGTATTTTGTTAATTTTATTTCCATGTTATTTTCAATTTGTTTTATTGGTGAATTATCGACAGAAGGTCGTAATTTATTTACTGTTTCGTTAATTATTTCGGCAGCTTTTATTATTTCGTCTTTAGTAGTGTGTCTTCCTGTTGAGAACCGAATTGTTCCCATAGAAAAATCTATATTTAGTTTTATTGCCGAAAGCACCGATGAAACATCGATAGAATCGGTATGACAAGCAGCTCCGGCTGATGCTGCAATCCCATTTGCTTCTAGTTCGTTTAGAAGAATATTAGCTTCAATATTCGGGAAACTGATATTTAAAGTGTTTGCTAGTCTTTTGTTTTTATGTCCGTTGAGTTTTATTTCAGGCCAGTTATCGAGAAGTTTCTTGTGTAGTAAATCTCTCATTTCTTGCATATGAGAGATGTTTTTTTCTAAGTCGCGTTTAGCAATTTCGCAAGCTTTCCCTAATCCCGATATTTCTAGTACATTTTCGGTTCCTGCTCGCATGTTTAACTCATGATTGGCACCATGGATTAGTTTCTCCAGCTGTATTCCTTCGCGGATATATAAAGCTCCTATTCCTTTTGGGGCATATAGTTTATGACCGGCAATTGATAGAAGATCAACTCCAAGTTCTTGCACATCTGCCGGATGTTTACCAATAGATTGTGCGGCATCGGTATGAAAAATAATATTGTGTTTTTTAGCAATTTCCGATATTTCTTTAATTGGTTGTATGCTTCCTATCTCATTATTCGCATGCATTACACTAATAAGAATAGTTTCTGGTGTAATTGCATCTTCTAATTCTGTTAAGTTTATTATTCCATTCTCGTTTACAGGGATATATGAAATGTTAAATCCTTTTGTTTCAAGATATCTGCATACTTCTAGAACGGCAGGGTGTTCAATTGTTGAAGTTATAATATGATTTCCTTTTTGTTCGTTTTTATAGGCAATACCTTTTATGGCATAATTATTCGATTCTGTACCTCCACTTGTAAATATTATTTCGCTTGGCTTACAGTTTATTAGATTTGCTACTTGCTTTCTAGCTTTTTCAACTGTTTTTTTTGTTTCTATTCCATAACTGTGAGAACTAGATGGGTTTCCGAAATATTTATCTAAATATGGTTGCATCGCTTCTGCAACTTCTTTATCGATAGGTGTTGTTGCGTTATAATCGAGATATATATTCATTATTTGTAATGTTTGTTTTTATTAATTTGTGCGACACAAAAATATAAAAATGTTCCGGATTTTTTATACTATGGGCTAATTCTACTTTGACAGATTATGCTTTAACACAAAATCAACCTGTTTTTACCCTTGCTCCCTAAAGGGAACAGATTGATTTTTTAGCTTTCTCCCTTTAGGGTTAGGGGCAAAAAATTGAAAAATCTTAATTCTGTTTAATC
>CAZDCZ010000122.1:0-5065 GCA_964504155.1 uncultured Bacteroidales bacterium
CCTTGCATATCATATGTAAATGACTTGGCATTAAACAATAGGCAAAAACAATTAAACCTTTATTCTTTATACAATATTGCAACGAATCAATTATAAGTTTTTTGTGATTTGCGCTCGCAAATTATTTTACTAGACTTCGTAATTGTAAAAGTTTTATCAATTTTTGCTTTGCTTAATTAATGTAAATCATTATTTTTATGTCGATATAGTTTTTGTAAAGCAATTATTTACCTTCTTGCTATACAGAACAGACTATTTTAATTGCTCAACTTCGATTTTTAAAATATATTTTTAAAAATCCTTTTTGGTAAGTTTTTTTCTAAAGAAATTTATTATATAAAAATTGGATGTTTTACTTTTCGAAAGTAATAAAATGAAAATAGTTAAGAATAGTGTAATAATAGTGATTTTTTTGATTATTTACCAGGCTGTATTTGGTCAAGAATATTCGAAGAATAGCTTAAAATATGGACTTGGAGTAGGAGCTTTTGATGGAATTCGTACTACAGGTCATGGATGTTTGTTCTTAGTTGCTTACGAGCGCAATTTGTGGAAAGACAGATTAAGAATAAACCCGAATCTGACTTTTGCTTATTATAACGCAAGATTTGTTTCTGATGTTCCCGACCAATGGGCTAATTTGTTAAATTTCGAAACAATTTTGTTTTTTGATGTAGTTAGAATTAAAGTTTTTTTGTTAACAATAGGGGCAGGTGGTGTTATAAATAATACTCGTGCTTATATTGAAACAGGAGGGTGGACAAATACGAATAAATCCTAAAAATAATAAAATAGCAATTGAATTAATGCCCTTAAATTTTCATGTAGGAAACAATTATTTTATGTAAGCATATGGTAAATTCGGAATTGCTGTAAAATTGAAATAAGTAAAATAATAAATTCAATTCATAATATTTTATTTAGCAGAACTAATTTGCTAATAAATATAAGAATACTTTTAAGTAATAATAAAGCCTTTTATGGACAATAAATATTTTTATCGATGAAAAATATCATAACTAAGTTTGTTCTATTTGTTTTACTCGTTAGTGCAATATCATGCACATTTAATAACGAGAGCAAGGATGATAATATAAAAGAGATTGTGGTTTTTTATACTAACGACGAACATGGTTGGATGGAACCAACAGATGAATTCGATGGTGCTCCAGGACTTTATTCATCGTGGAAAAATGATGATGCTTATGATGGTTCCGATAAGTTTTTGATACTTAGCGGAGGAGATATGTGGACAGGCCCTGCTATATCAACATGGTTTAAGGGAAAACCTATGATGGAAGTTATGAATGCCATGGGATATGATTTATCTGCTATTGGAAATCACGAGTTTGATTTTAAAGTCGAACATCTAAATCAACAATTAGATAGTATCAATTTTCCATTAATATCGGCAAATATTATAGATAAACAAACAGGAGAAATTCCATCGTTTGCAAAACCTTATGTTATTCTTGAATCGAATGGTGTAAAAGTGGGAATTATCGGCTTATCGTCTTTATCGACTCCATATACCACGTTTCCAGAGAATGTTGTTGACTATGAATTTACTTCGTATTCCGATGCTATTGAGAAATATTCTGGAATAGCAAAAGATAATGGAGCAGAAGTACTATTTATTATTGGGCATATATGCGAAAACGAAATGGAAGAACTAGTTCCTGTGGCTAAAAAATGTGGCGTGTGTCTTATTGGAGGTGGACATTGCCACAAAAAAGTTCTAAAAATGCTTGATGGAATTCTTTTAATAGAAAGCGGGTCGAAGATGGAGAATTATGTTAAAGTAAAGTTGCAGTACAATAAATCGGACGAAAATGTAACAATAGATACATACAACATAGTAAGTAATAAGAATGGATATTCCGATACTGTTATTCAAAATATTGTAGATTATTGGAAAAATAAAGTTGATGATGTTTTATCGGATAAAATTGGGTATTGTTCGGAAACAATAGAAGAATCGTCAATAGAAATGAAGAATATGGTTTGCGATTCGTGGTTTTATTCTTTTCCCGATGCCGATATTTCTGTTACTAATGATGGTGGAATTCGTCAAGATATAATTAAAGGAGATATTACATTAAAAACAATTGTTGGTTTATTACCTTTCGAGAATTCTATTTACGAGTTAGATTTAACCGGAGCCGAATTACTTAATTGTATTGCTAATTTAGAAGTAGGAGGTATGACTACAATTAATGGAAATTACCTGGCAGATGGAAGACAAATATATTCCGATAGTACTTATACTGTTTTAACAACTGATTATCTATATTCTCGTGGAGATAATCAGTTTTCTTTATACGATTCTGTTCCGTATAATACATCGATTAATTACAGACAACCTCTTATAGATTGGATGAAATCGAAAAATACAAGTAGTCAGAATCCTATAAATAACTATTTAGATTCTTTACCAAGAAGATAATTTTTTATTTTTCCGATTACTCTAAAAATGAGCTGTAATAATCAGATGAGGTTTTGAATAAAAAATGATAAACGAAATAGAGAAGAATTTATAAGATATATATTGACGAGGAAAACAATAACAATGAGTAGAAGTTTTAAAGCACAAATTATAAATTTATTATATTAAAATAATTTTTATGAAAAACATATTGAGTAATTTGAAAATTGGTACTAAATTATTATTATATTCAATTAGTATATTAGCTACTTTGCTGTTAATTGGGACTATGAGTAGTTTAGTATTAAAAAAAATATCTGTAAAAGAGAATAATATTGTTCAAAGCATTACTCTTTCTGATGCAATATTTGAAGCTAAATATTTTTTGCGATCCGATATGCATATTTTTATGGAAATATCGAAAGCCTCAGAAATTGAAAAAATAAAATATTGGCAAGGAGAACACAATTTTCAAATTATTTTTTTTAACGATCAAATAAAAAAAATAGAAGATGTATATACGAATAATAAACAAGATGAGACTTATATATTTAACCCCGAAATATTAGTATTAACTAAGCAGGTTAGTAAAAGTTATAATGACGAGTTTTTACTTATGTTTAATAAACTGCAAAAATTAAAACAGGAAGAACTCTTTATAAAGGAAAAAAGCAATAGCGCATCTGATATCCGCTTGAATGAGATAAAAAAAGAAATATTAATACTTGAAAGTAAGGTTATTAATAATGGCTTAATTATTATTAAAAATATTGATAAGGCAAAAGATTTAACTCGTAATATTGTTAGTAATCTACAGAAAGAAACAAAAGAAATTATAAGTACTTCATTAATTCGTACTATTATAATTGTAAGTCTTGCTTTATTACTTATTAGTGTAGTAACATTTTATTTTATCTACCTGATATCTACTCCTGTGAATAAAATAAAATCGACAGTTGAAAGTATGAGTAAGGGAGAACAGCCATCAAGCTTTATTATTAAATCGAAAGATGAATTTGGAGAAATACAAACTGCTATTAATAAGCTAATTAACTCTTTAAAGCAAATTGCTGTTTTTGCAAAAGAGGTAGGGAATAATAATTTTATGTCGGAATATACTCCTGCCGGTAAAAACGATGTGTTAGGTAATTCATTGCTTGAGATGCGAAACAGTTTAAAGGAAGCCGAAGACAAACAACAAAAACGTGATGCTGAAGAAGAAAAACGAAAATGGGCTAACGAAGGAATAGCATTATTTAGCAATGTATTAAGACAAAGCGATAAAAATTTAGAAAATTTGTCAGCTGATATTTTAATTAAATTAGTCGATTATTTAAATGCAAACCAAGGAGGCTTATTTATTAAGAATGATAATGAAAAAGATCATGTCTATTACGAACTTATAACATCATATGCCTATAACAGGAGAAAATATCAAAATAAAATTATTGAACTAGGCGAAGGATTGGTTGGAACTTGTGCTGTCGAGAAGAAAATGAATTATTTAACCGATATTCCCGAAGATTATATAAAAATTACATCGGGTTTGGGAGGCGCTAATCCTAAAAGTATTTTAATTGTTCCGTTAAAAATAGAAGAAGAAGTTTTAGGTGTTATTGAGATAGCTTCGTTTAATAAATTTAAAAAATACGAAATTGAATTTGTAAATGAAATTGCCGATAACATTGCATCAACTTTATTTTCGGTACGAGTAAATACTCACACAAAAGAGCTTTTAGAGAAAACTCAACAACAAGCAGAAGAAATGGCTGCACAAGAAGAAGAAATGCGCCAGAATATGGAAGAATTGCAAGCAACCCAAGAAGAAGCAGATAGAAAAACATCGGAAATGAAAGGATTAATCAATGCTTTAAATTCAACAAGCTTTATTATTGAGTACGATTTAGATGGTAGAATAACTTATATTAACGATGCTTACCTGAATTTATTTGGTATTAATCGCGATGATGCTATTGGAACACATCATTCTAACAATATAAACTTCACTAAAGAACAAAAAGAGCGATACAAAGAGTTTTGGCAAGATTTAAAATCAGGAAACACAAAAAGAGAAAAAACAAAACTTACAATTAAAGATAAAGCTTATTTATTTTTAGAGTCGTATTCTCCGATATATAATGAAGAAAACAATGTTTATAAAATTCTTAAAATAGCAAACGATATTTCCGAGTTTATCGAAAATTAGTGAATGAAAAAATTTAATTAGATACTTTTAAAAATTTTATAGGAATAAGGTAACTTTATAAATTGCACATTTGTTTTTTTTCCAATACATAGGCAAACGCAAAAAAAACCAAAAGAGCAATTTCTTCCCTTCACTTGTAGAAATCTGTTAGTAAATATTGAGTAATATATATCACAAAAAAAGATAATAAATCACTAGCATCCGAAAGTCGAAATTTTAAAAAGCCATCAGAATCCTATATTTTTGTTTTCATTACCAAAACAATTTAATTATGGGACTCTTCAGGCGAAACAAAAATAACAATAAACCAGTAATTCGACAAATATTAGATTTAGTACCTCGTTGGCTTTTTGAAAGCTGCACCAATACTTACAAAACCGACAAAGGCGTTAGTAAATATAAGACTTACGATCAATTTGTCGCCTTAACTTTCG
>CAZDCZ010000123.1:0-4552 GCA_964504155.1 uncultured Bacteroidales bacterium
TCAGGTAATCTACCCGGAGTCCAAGAAGCTTTAGCTTTTTCTAAAGCATTTTCTAACTCTATAATATCTTTTTCAGAAATTTTCTTTACCTCATTATAAATAGGAGTAAATTTTTCTTTTAAGATATCGTAAGAATCTTTCTGTGTTTGTGTTACAGCAGAAGTAGAACCCCAATGAACTCTGATTATTGAATATAATCGATTCGAAATAGGCATTTTTTGAGGAGGTACTTCTTCCCAACTAGCTTTTGCCTCATCGCCTTCGAAAGCATAAAGAATGTCGTCGAGTTTTTTCTCTAAAACCTGAGCTTTTTTCATAATATCGTATGACAAGCTTGGAGTACTTAAAATAGCTTGTTTCATATAAGCAACTTTTACAGATAATTCTTCAGCATATTTCTCTGTACCCATAACAATACGTGCAGTTTCTGCTACTCGATTTTGAAAATCAACAAGTTCTTGTCTGTTACTTGCAGGAAGAGTAGTATTATTTAATGCTTTAGCAGTAAATTCTACAGGACCGGCAAGTTCAGAAATCTCTCCATTCACAACCATGGCCATAGAAACACTATATTTTCCGGGCATTGCCAACATTCCTGATGACGATTTTTTTAGTGGATTGTATTTCTTTCCTTTAAGTCTTGTTACACGCGTACTTTCGTATCGCAAATCCCAATTAATTCTGTTGATTCCTTTTTTAGGAGACGAGGTTAATTTACGAATAACATTACCGTTAGCATCAGTAATTGTAAATAATAAATATGGTTTTACTTCTTTTCCTTCATCTGTCATTTCTTTCCACGAGAGTTGCGTAATTGGTTTACTATTTTTAAATAGTTCCTTTTCTTTTTTGTGACGAATTTGCTTCTGAGTTTTTGGAGCTTCTTTTAAATAATATGTGAATGTTGCACCAAACTCGGGGTTTTTAGCTGTATAAACAGTAGAACCTTGCCCATATTTATTACTTGTTTGAATATACATTAATGCATCTTTTACAGGAAATAATTTAGCATCTTCTTCAACAGATTTGGCATTTATTTCGCGTAATGGAGAATAATCGTCGAGGATATAGAATCCACGCCCAAAAGTAGCAAGAACCATGTCGTTTTCTCTACGTTGAATAGTAATATCGCGAACAGCAACATCAGGAATTCCCGATTTTAACTGTATCCAACTTACACCACCGTTATAAGAAAAATAAACACCGAATTCTGTTCCTGCAAATAATAAATCGGCATTTACATGATCTTGTTCTATTGTATGCACAGTGCCATTCTCGGGTAAACCTTTATTTATAGCTGTCCATGTTCTTCCTTTATCGGTACTTTTTAATAGGTATGGTTTAAAATCGTCGCGTTTACGATTATCGAAACTTGCATATACAATATTTTCATTATATCTATCCGGACAAATATCGCTAACATATGTATATTGAGGGACTCCCGGAAATTCTGCCATTTTTCTCCAATTTTTACCGGCATCCTCTGTTACTTGAATTAAACCATCATCGGTACCTATATATATTAAATCTTCTTTTACAGGCGATTCGTCTAGAGAAACAATAGTTCCAAACTGCGATGTTGAAATATCTTTTACAACAGCATCAGTACTCCAGTATTTACCCATTACTTTCCAAGTATTTCTGTCGAGCTTTGTTGTAAGATCTTCGCTTATAACTGTCCATGAATTACCTCTGTCGTTGCTTCTAAAAACCTTATTGGCAGCAATATATAAACGTTTATTGTTATGTGGACTAATAATAAGTGGAGCATTCCAATTCCATTTATAAGTTAACTCATCTTTACGTGGTTGTGGTTTAACAAATATTTTCTCACCACTTTTTTTATCGTATCTATATACATTTCCGTATTGATATTCGGAATACACAATATCAGGATTTTCAGGATCTACCTGACTAGAAAAACCATCGCCACCAACAGTAACAATCCAATCGGAACTTAAAACTCCGTCGGAACTTTTATTTTGCGAAGGACCACCCATACTATTATTATCTTGAGTGCCGCCATAAACATTGTAAAATGGTTTGTCGTTGTCAACAGCTACTCTATAAAACTGAATAACAGGCATATTTGAAACATGATAATAGTTTTTTCCTGCATCGTACGACATATATACACCACCATCAGTACCAATCATAAAATGGTCGGTATTATCGGGGTCTATCCAAAGGGCATGATCATCGACATGACGCTTATTCAGACTAAGATCTACCCATGTTTTCCCGGCATCGTATGTAACTTTCGATACTGTTTCTACAGAATACACTTTATCTGCATCAAGAGGGTCGCAATAAATTTCGTTATAATATTGTCCGCTAGAAGAATAATCGCTCATTTTACTCCACGATTCTCCTCTGTCGATAGAACGATAAAAACCACCGGCATCATTTGCAGCTTCAATAATAGCGTAAATAATATCGGGATTTACAGGAGAAACGGCAATGCCCATTCCGCCTTTATCTTCTTTAGGAATACCGGATTCTAGTTTTCTCCAGTTTTTACCACCATCGGTAGATTTATAAATTGCAGATTCCGGACCACCACCAATTTTAGTATAAACATGTCGGCGACGTTGCTCAGATGTGCAATACATTACATCAGGATTTCTAGGATCTATTGCAATATTGTTAACTCCGGTATTTTCAGATATATTTAAAACTTTTTTCCAATTTTTTCCACCATCGGTAGTTTTATATAAGCCTCTATCGCCACCCGAACCCCATGCAGAACCTTCGGCAGCAACAAAAACAATATTTGAATTACGTGGGTCAATCTGAATATCACCTATTTGGCGCGATTCTTTTAATCCCATATTTTTCCAACTTTTACCTCCATCCATAGTTTTGTAAACACCATTACCATATCCTAAAGCTCTTTGGTGATTATTCTCTCCGGTACCTGCCCAAACAACATTATGATTATTCGGATCCATAGCTAAACAACCAATAGAATATGCTCCGTATTTCTCGAAGACAGGCTTAAAAGTAATTCCGTAATTATTTGTTTTCCAAATATGTCCGGAAGCTACAGCAACATAAAACTCACTGGGATCGTCGGGGTTTACTGCAAAATCGGCAGTACGACCGGATGCAAAGGCTGGCCCAATACTACGTAACTTTAAACCACTTACAATACTAGATTTTACCGGTTCATCAGTTTTTTTATCTTCTTTCTTTTTTCCATAAATATTGGTTGTAGAAAAAATAAAAATTAATACAAGACTTATAAACCATGCTTTATGCAAGACTGTAATTTTAATTAAAGATTTTTTGTTTTTCATAATAATACTTTTCTGTTAATTTTCAGGGATTTGAAAATAATTTATCAATATAATACAATTTCTAAATTATTTCAATTTAGACAAGAATTAATATGTATAGTTTAATTGTGGTTTTTGTAGTTTTATTTTATAGATGTCTCGGCTATCGCTCGACATGACAAGAACACTAAACACATGTCATTAAAGATACTTGTCATTTCGACCTTATGGAGAAACGGCGAAGCCCTCAACGAAGTTAATCTGTTAAAAAGTACCTTTGTCATTTCGACTTTATGGAGAAATCTGTTAATAAGTGCTTTTTGCTTATAAATTTGTATTTTGTAGTTCTATTATACAGTTAGCTTTTATTGTAAAAATGATAGTGCAAGATTGAAAAATTCTAAAAAAATAGCTGGTTTTATGTATCTTTGGAATTGAAAATATTAAGAATATGACAAAGGAAACTGCAATAAAATTATTTCAAGACCAAAGAGTTCGGGTTCACTGGAATAACGACCAAGAAAAATGGTATTTCTCAATCATTGATGTTATTGAAGTATTAACGAAAAGTCCTTGACCACGAAAATATTGGAACGCTTTAAAAACTAAGCTTAAAGGCGAAGGAAGTGAACTGTCCCATAAATTGGGACAGTTGAAATTGAAAGCGACTGATGGGAAAATGAGAATGACAGATGTAGCTGATACAGAACAGTTATTACGATTAATACAATCTATTCCTTCGCCGAAAGCAGAGCCTTTTAAATTATGGTTAGCAAAAGTTGGATACGAACGGATTGAAGAAACAGAAGACCCTGAAAAAGCTTTTGATAGAGCTATGGGAACATACTTGAAAAAAGGGTATTCTAAAAATTGGATTAATCAACGATTAAAAAGTATTGAAGTTAGAAAAGATTTGACTGACGAATGGGATTTGCGCGGAGTAAAGAAAGGATTGGAATATGCCATTTTAACAAATGAAATAACACAAGCTTGGGCAGGACTCACAACAAAAGAACCTTAAAGATTTGAAGAAAGAAAATTTAAGGGATAATATGACAAATCTGGAATTAGTATTGAGTATGTTGGCTGAAGCAACAACTACAGAAATTTCAAAAGAGAAGAAACCAAAAATTTTTTCAGATAGTAAGAAAATAGCGAAGGAAGATGGGACAATTGCAGGAAATACGAGAAAAGAACTTGATGAATAAACAACGAAAAGCGGATCACTTTAAAAAGTTGTGGAGAATCATTATAATCCGGGCTGAAAGCCCAAT
>CAZDCZ010000124.1:0-4343 GCA_964504155.1 uncultured Bacteroidales bacterium
AGACGTAAACGTATTCTTATTAAAATAATTGGCGAATAGCAATTTTTATTGATTATTGATTATTAACTGTTGGCATTTAGTACTTAAGATTTGTGTTTTGTAATTTATGATTTAACTTATAAAATTTATTTTACATTTCGTAATTACTAATTTACCATATATCTTCAATCTCATTTTCATTAAAAAATTCTTTATTAAAATTTATTAGATATAACTTATCGATAGGACGTGTAAAAGCAGTATATAACCAACGTAAATATTCTTTATTCATCATATCATTATTTAGATATTCGTGATCGATAAATACAGATTTCCATTGTCCGCCTTGTGCTTTATGACAAGTAACAGCATATGCAAATTTCACTTGCAGAGCATTAAAAAATGGATTTTCTCTTACTTTCTGATATCTTTTTGCCTTACTCATAACAGATTTATAATCGTCTAATACATTATAAAACAATTCTTTGTTTTGTTCTTTCGACAAAGCCGCCGAATTAACATTTAAAGTATCGAGTAAAATTTCACAATCTATCTCAAGGTCTTTATAATCAACAAATTTCAGACTTACATCAACATATCTAAAACCATATCTTTCGGTATATTTCTTTATTCTAACAATCTCAGCAGTATCGCCATTAGCTATAAAATCTATATCCTGATTATCGTCAAGCCAAAAATAATTATTCTTAACCACCATCAAATAATCACCAATAGAAATTTCTTCTTCTTTCCACAAAATCTGATTCCTAATTCCGGCATTATATCTGTTAGCCCTTTTATTTGAACGAGTAATAATAATAGTATTCTCAATACCAAATTTATCATACGATTCGGTAATTAAATCAATTAATTCGCTGCCATTTATCTTCTTAATATCGAAAAAACCCTTTAATATAATTTTGGGAAATCCACTAATTTCTTTAGATATATTTAATCTAATATTTGTAGCATTACTCAACACTCCCGATTCCTTTGTTTGTCGAACCACATCTGTAAGAGTTGATTCTATAGCTTTTAAAAAGTAATCGTCGAAGGTTTTAACTTCTAATGCAGGACTAATATTTAAACCAATAGGAGGAAGTTGAGCCGTATCGCCAACAAGAATTAGTTTGCAATTTTTATTATTAAAAACAAATTCAATAAGATCATCTAATAATTTCCCGGAACCAAAAATAGAATTATCAAATGAGCGGTTTGAAATCATCGAAGCCTCATCGACAATAAAATAAGTATCGGAATACAAATTAATATTTAGAACGAATTCTCCAAAACCATCTTTAGCCGATTTTTGACGATATATTTTTTTATGTATTGTATAAGCTTTAGTTTTGGAATATGCAGAAATTACCTTTGCTGCTCTTCCTGTAGGAGCTAATAATACCGATTTCATTTTTAACTCTTTAAAAGTTTTAACAAGAGTATTTATAAATGTTGTTTTCCCTGTTCCTGCATAACCTTTTATAATAAATACATCATTTTTATCTCTATCGACAATAAAATCAGAAATTAAATCTGTTAATTTACTTTGACTATGAGTTAATTCATAATCAAAATTTTTAATAAGTTTGTTTTTTATATGTCTATTCAACATTTTATTTAATTTTTTACACAAATTAATTTAATTTTTGCATCTTTTTCTTAAATTTGCAAACAAACATAAAAAATTAAACTCAGTAAAATGAAAAAAATATTACAAATTGTTTTAGCAATTGCTATTGTTGTTTTAGCATATATGCTATGGGAAAGTATTCAGAATCCTATTCGCTTTAATAAAGAAAAAGAACAGAGATATTCTAAAACTATCCAGAAACTTAAAGATATTCGTACAGCTCAACTTGCCTATAAAAGTGAATATGGTAATTTTACCGGTAGTTTCGACACACTTATTAACTTTATAGAGAATGACTCTTTGTCGCTTGTAAAAGCAATAGGTAGTATTCCTGACAGCTTACTTGCTTCTGGTTGGACTGAAAAAATAGCTATTAAAGAAGGGTTAATTATTCGTGATACAATTAAAATTTGTGTAAAAGACACTCTTTTTGAAGACGATTATCCATCAACAGATTTATGGCGTGTTCCATTTACTAAATCAGATTCGTTTAAAATGGGGACTACTATTATTGAAACCGGGTCAAAAGTAAAAGTAAAAGTATTTGAAGCAAAAGTTTGCAACGATATCCTACTTCATGATATGGATAAGCAACTTATTATAAATCTTAACGACAGAATGTCTAGTTCAAACAATTTTCCCGGACTTAAAGTTGGAGACTTACAAGAACCTAATAATAACGCTGGAAACTGGGAATAAAAATTAATATATGCAAAACTTTGAATATATTGACGAAACTCTAGATGCTAGTTTAACTCAATCATATATATTATCCATTCAAGTTAGCTTGAATGGATTTTCTTTTTGTATTTTCGATAAAACACGAAAAAAATATGTTGTATTTAAACATATAAATATAGAAGAAAACCTTCCTAAGGATATTTTTTTCGATAAAATAGAAAATATTATTAAAAACGATGAATTACTAAATAATAACAGCTTCTATTCGAGTAAACTCTTATTTATAAACAAGCAGAGTACAATTATTCCTACTAGTTATTTTAACAAAGACAATTTAATAAAATATCTTAAGCTTAATCATCGTTTAGACGAACTTGATGAAATTCACTATAAAAAATTAAATTACATCGATGCATATTCGATATTTACTCTCCCCAGCCCTCTTGCAAGTATTTTTGCTAAAAAGTTTAAAGGAATAAACTTTTACAATCAAAATATTCCTTTTATAGATTTTGCTATGTTCAAACATCATAACGACACAATAAAAACTAGTGTCAATTTTAATATAAATACTATTGATGTTGCTGTAATAAAAATGGGTAAACTCTTATTATATAATAATTTTGCAATATCAAATGTTAATGATGCAACATATTATATAATGTATATTTACAAAAAATTAAATTTGAAGACAGAAAAAGATAATTTATTCTTATCTGGGTTTATCGACAAAACATCTCCTTATTATCAGGATTTGAAAAACTATATATGTTTTATAAATTTCGAGAAAAAATCGAATTCATACACTAATTCATATACTTTTAAAAATATACATCAACACACATTTTTAAATTTACAAAATTTAATAAATTGCGAATAATAGGCGGCACACATAGAAAAAGGATGATACATCCCCCAAAAAATTTTAAAGCAAGACCCACTACAGACAGAGCCAAAGAAAGTCTTTTTAATATTTTATCAAATTATATAGATTTTTCAGAAATAAAGGTGCTCGATTTATTTGGAGGAACCGGAAGTATAAGTTACGAGTTTGCTTCGAGAGGATGTAATAACATTACTTGTATTGAACTAAACTACAAACACTATGTATTTATTAAAGAAACAATTAATAATTTAGGATTTAGTCAGATAAAAGCTTATAAATCTGATGTTTTAAAATTTTTAAATAAATACACTGATAAATATGATATAATTTTTGCAGACCCTCCCTACGATTTGCCTGAAATAGATACTATTCCGGATATTATATTTAATAATAAACTTTTAAATAAAAATGGATTATTTATTTTAGAACATTCCGACAAGACATTATTTACCAATCATCCAAAACTGAAAGAACACAGGAATTATGGAGGAGTAAATTTCAGTATTTTTGAGACATTAAAAAGTGAATAAAAAAAAGACTTTTTTTGTCGATTTTTTCCTTAAAATTTTTGCATGCTAAATATTTTAGTCTATTTTTGCATGGCATTCAAGAAAATTGGTTTGGTAGTTCAGTTGGTTAGAATACCTGCCTGTCACGCAGGGGGTCGCGAGTTCGAGTCTCGTCCAGACCGCAAAAAGTCTCTCATTTATTTGAGAGACTTTTTTTATTATACAAAATCATTCTATTTGGTAAATATTTTCTAAAACTCTCGTTTATTTTTTTTATATTATGTATTGTTTCCCTAATAATCTAAGTTCGATATAAGCTTATTAAACCACACATAATTATTTAAAAAAAAACTCTCTCAAAACGCATATTTCTTTGGTGATTAAAAAATAAAAATTATCTTTGCATCGCAGTTGTGAAAAACAAAAGCAATAAAAATTGGTTTGGTAGTTCAGTTGGTTAGAATACCTGCCTGTCACGCAGGGGGTCGCGAGTTCGAGTCTCGTCCAGACCGCAAAAAGTCTCTCATTTATTTGAGAGACTTTTTTTTATTCTATAAAAATCATTCTATTTGTTAAAACAATCTATTCTTATAGCAAATTCAGAATGTATATAATAATAAGAAACTATACCACCTAATAATTGAAAAGTATACCACTC
>CAZDCZ010000125.1:0-4186 GCA_964504155.1 uncultured Bacteroidales bacterium
TCAACTATTTGATAAAACTAACTAAATTTTGTTATACATTTATTATGATTTAACAATGGGCATATGAAGTCGATAGAAACAATAAAGAAAGATTACAAACTCTTAAATCAATACAGAATCATGAAAAACCAATACATTTTTCTCACACTAATTACAATTGGATTATTTGCAAGCATTTTATCAGCTTGCGAGCCGGATGAGCCTGCAAAACCAAGCAATTCGCTTAACGATAGAACAACAGCAGTTTTTAATCCCGATAAAAACTATGGAACTGTTACGGACATTGACGAAAATGTGTATAAAACAATCGTAATAGGCGACCAGACATGGATGGCAGAGAACCTGAGAGTAACACACTACCAAAACGGTGATACTATTCCTAATATTACCGATAACGAAGAATGGGCAGCTTTAACAAGCGGAGCATATTGCAATTACAACAATACAAACGATTTAGATACCATTGCCACCTATGGTCGGCTTTACAACTGGTATGCTGTAGCCGACAGCCGCGGTATTGCACCAAAAGGTTGGCGTGTGCCCGGCATTGCGGATTGGATTGAACTTATTGAATATTTAGGTGGCGATACTATTGCTTCTAAACACCTAAAAGAGGCTAGCGATTTGCATTGGAGGACACCAACTGCATCAGATAATAGCAGTGGCTTTACAGCTCTACCACATGGTCGGCGCTATTTAATCGAAAATTATTCTGGCTTTGGCAGTTATGGTGTTTTTTGGACAATTTCCGAATATAATTCTGCTTCAGCGGGATTTTTATATCTATATCGCTTTAGTTCAAATGTAAACAAAGGAATAAACTATAAACAAAATGGCTATTCCGTCAGGCTTATAAAAGAAACAAATTAATACTTATCATCAATTAAATAACAACTTAAAACTAAAAAATTATGAGAAAACTATTGGATTATTTACTTGTCTTGCTAATTTTATTGGCAACAAACGGGCTTATTTATGCCCAAGATTTTACTGTAGAAATTGAATCAACAGATGATTGTGCTGGTTACATTAAACCTTTAAAAGCAGGTGAAACTCATGAATTTCAGGTTAATGTAACAAACAACAGGGAGGATACATGTACGTTGGAAACAATTGATTAAAAATTTATACTAAACATGAAGAAACAAAACATTTATTACGTATTACTAATAGGGTTTGTGATACTTGGTACATCAGCTTGCGAGCCGGATGAGCCGGCAAACCCAAGCAACCCGCTTAATGGTAGAACAACAGCAGTTTTTAATCCCGATAAAAACTATGGAACTGTTACGGACATTGACGAAAATGTGTATAAAACAATCGTAATAGGCGACCAGACATGGATGGCAGAGAACCTGAGAGTAACACACTACCAAAACGGTGATACTATTCCTAATATTACCGATAACGAAGAATGGGCAGCTTTAACAAGCGGAGCATATTGCAATTACAACAATACAAACGATTTAGATACCATTGCCACCTATGGTCGGCTTTACAACTGGTATGCTGTAGCCGACAGTCGCGGTATTGCACCAAAAGGCTGGCGTGTGCCGGGCATTGCTGATTGGCTAGAACTTATTGAGTATTTAGGTGGAGACACCATTGCTTCTAAACATTTAAAAGAAGTTGGAACATACCATTGGGTAGATGATTTTGCAACCGATAATTGTAGTGGATTTACAGCTATTCCCAATGGATGGCGTTATTTATCAGAGAGTTCATCTAGAATTGGTTCTTATAATGCACTTTGGACTGCATCTGAATATGATTTAAATCAAGCAGGTTTTCTTTACTTGTATAATTTTGATTCCAAAGTGTGGAAAGGAATTAATTATAAACAAAATGGTTACTCAGTTAGACTGATAAAAGAAACAAATTAATACCTATTATAAATTAAATAACAATTAAAACAAAAAAGATTATGAAAAAACTTATCAACTATTTATGTGTCTTGCTTTTTATATTGGCAGCACATGGGCTTATTTATGCCCAAGACTTTACAGTAGAAATTCCAACAACAGATGCTTGTGCAAATTACATTAAACCCATTAAGGCTGGCGGTAGTCATCAGTTTCAAATTAAAGTAAAAAACAATACTCAAGACACCAGTACAGTTTCTATCGATAAAGATGCAATGGGAGCTGATGTTTCTTCATGGGTTACTATTGATAATAATAGTCAGCAATTATTTCCTTCACAGTCAAAGAACTTTCTCTTAACCATTAATGTACCAGTAGGTACTTGTGATTGTGACTTTGTTATGGATTTATACTTCGAAGCAAAAGATAAAGATGGTGATGAACATCAATTTTATTATTATTCCCAATGGATTATTGTTGATAATTCTCCTCCATCATCTCCTACATTTAGTGTAAGCCAAACAAGTACAACTATTTTTGTTAATTCGTGGAACAGTTGGGATAATCGCTCAAGTGAATATACTAGTGTTAATTTATTTTCGGGTATTGGGGGAATAAAAAATTATACGGTTGTTATAAAAAATCCGAATGGTTCTGTAAAAGCAAGTGTTTCAAAAAAATTTTCTGATTATAACTATTACACTTTTAAAAACCTTAATCCAAATACAAATTATAAAGCAAGTGTAAAAGCTATTGCTTTGTAATGAAAGTTGATGTGCTGTGTCTGTTTTTCTAAACATTATTTTTAATACTTTTTAATATTAATTCAAAAATATAATAAATAATTCATTTAATCAACTGATATTTAATATTTTATGTTCCATATGGAACAATTTATTGCATTATATCTATTTAATATTCAATATGTTATAAAATTATTAATAAGTTTGTATATTTCTGGATTTCAGCATGTTACAAAGTTGACTTATTAACATTTTAATAAAAAATATTTTTTCAACTTGACTTATTCATATTTTATTTTTAATATGAAGACTTTTCGGAGTGGACTCAAAATTATTTAATTCCGCCAACACGTTTTACAGCATCGGTACCATATCGTTTGCGTATATTATCTATTGTTTTATATAAACTTATCATTTCTATAGTATCTTCGAACAGATTTAATTGCTGCTCTCCACCTACCAAATGAGAAAATTTCACTCCTATAAGACGTATTAACATACTATGGGTATATAATTGCACAAATAATTCTTTAGCAATTTTTATTAATGTATGATCGAAAGATGTGTAAGAAATTCGCTTTTGTAAAGTATGAGTATCGAAATTCGAATAGCGAATTTTTATGGTAATACAAGATGTTAATTTTTGTTTTTTTCGTAAATCGAAAGCCAACTTTTCTACCATAGCAGAAATTAATGTATTCAACATCTTTATATCGGCAGTATCGTGTTCGAAAGTGCGTTCGCTACTAATAGATTTTCGTTCGGAATACTGTTGCACCTCAGTAAAATCGATCCCATTTGCTTTTTCCCATAAACTCACTCCGTTTTTTCCAAAAGTTTTTTCCATAATCTCTACCGGTATCATGCTAAGAGTTTCTATTGTAGATACTCCCATAGACTGCAACAATTGATATGTCTTATTTCCAAGCATAGGAATTTTACGAATCGATAAAGGGTTAAGAAACTGGCGTATTTGCTCTTTCTGTATATGTAATTCTCCATTTGGTTTTGCTTCTCCGGTAGCAATTTTCGATATGGTTTTATTTAACGACAATCCGAAAGATATTGGTAAACCTATGTTTGTTATAATCTTTTGACGTAATTCGTGTGCCCATTTTAGCGAACCAAAAAATTTATCCATTCCGGTAATATCAATATAATGTTCGTCTATAGAGGCTTTTTCGTACACAGGTGCTTCTTCGGCAATAATTTCGGTAACAATCTGCGAATGTTTAGTATATAAATCCATATTACCCCGAATAAAAACAGCTTCCCCACATAATTGTCGTGCCATTTTCATAGGCATAGCAGAATGAACTCCAAATTTGCGAGCTTCGTAGCTACAACTCGATACCACTCCCCTATCAGACATCCCGCCAATTATTACAGGCTTCCCAATTATCTTACTATTTTGTAAACGTTCTACCGAAACAAAAAACGAATCGAGATCGATATGCACAATATTTCTATCTAAAATTTGCATTTATTTTTATCTAATTATAAATCTGCAAATATAAACAATGAGTCCACTCTAAAAAGTCATAAAATTTAAACTCGTTTAGAATGGCATTTTAAAAAAAA
>CAZDCZ010000126.1:0-4171 GCA_964504155.1 uncultured Bacteroidales bacterium
CAGCAAATATAAAATTTTAATAAATTTATTTCCACAACTTTTTAAATTGATCCAAATTAATTAAGATATATCAAAATACGAATAAGCATTATTTCATATTTATAAAAAAAGACCATTTCAAATTTTTGAAACAGTCTTTTTCTTAATCTGTGAAAATATTATACTTCTATTATTGGTTTAAATCCGTTTCCTATTACTTCGTTAGCATTAATAACCGTCATAAAAGCATTAGGATCGATATGTTTTATATAATCTTGTAATATTGTTAGCTCGCGTCGATTTACATTTGTAAAAATAATTTTCTTATCTATTCCTTTAAACATTCCTTCTCCATTAATAATTGTACCTCCACGATTAAGATCATTAATTATTTTTTCTTTTATCTCAATATATTTATCAGAGATTATAAATAACGCCTTGTCGTAGCTTACTCCTTGCAAAGTAGCATCAATTACTTTTCCGGTAATAAATATTACTACCCACGAGTATAATGGAATTTTCCAATCTTTAAATACAATTAATGCAAATAATACTATAACAGAATCTACTATTATCATTAAAACTCCTAATGACATTTTTGTGTATTTTGCAGCTATCATGGCAATAATATCTGAACCTCCTGAGGTTGCTTTCGATTTAAATATAAGACCTAATCCGAAGCCAATAAGCACTCCGCCAAAAATACACGACAATAATACGTCGTCAACAAGAGCTCCTGAAAAATTTGCATCAAGAGTATCAATAAAAATTGATGATAAAACAAAACCTATAACAGTTTTTATTCCAAATCGAGGACCTAATACTTTAATTCCCAATATAGTTAAAGGTACATTAAGAAGAAGCCCTACAAATCCAATACCTAATCCATCTCTAAAAATAGGTTCTTGAAGAAAAGGTACTTTTATACCTCCTGCCATCATAGTTGAAGTAATATTTTTTACAACAATACCAATACCATAAACTCCTCCCGGGACTATTTTATGAGGGTCGATAAAATACACAAACCCGACTGCTAAAATAAACGACCCTAAAGTAATAAGGGTATAATTATAAAACCACTCTTTCGAGAATATTTTTTCCTTAGTAATGAAAGACATAATAAAAGATTTTTGGATTAAATTTTATTAAAATAAAAAGTGCAAAAATATATTATTTATACGATATAGCGAATTAATTCTAAAGATAAATTTAGTTTGATTATACATTAAATTTTATTCGAAAAAACCATACAATACCCTTTATTTTATGTAGAATTTCTTCTTGTTTTTAGCAAAAAAATAAGTGAATATAACATCAAATAATTTGACCGAATTTATATCCACTCATAAATAGCAATTTTATATTTTTCTAACCGCCCGTGGCACTAAAACCACTGTATTTGCTGAGATCGGTTCTAGGATTAACAACCATCACCGGAATTTTTTCTTTATTTGCAATTATATATTGTTCTTGAGCTCCTAGAACATAATCGGTAATGCCAATATCTTTTGTTGTCATAATTAATATCATATCGGCATTAATCTCTTTAGAAAAAGAAATAATTTCTTCTGATGAATTATGCCCCGGTGTTTGTTTTATCTGATAATCAATATTGTGTTTAATAAATAGGTTCTCTGCAAATTTAATATTTACTTTGGTTTTGTTTAACAACGATTTATCTTTTACCGTAGGAACAATAATATTAATCTTTACATCAAAATATTTACCAAGAAATAATGCCCACGACACTTTTTGTTTCGAAACCGAACTATAATCTATCGGAAATACAATGTTTTTAAAAATAGTTGATTTGGTTGGTGCATCTTGAATAACAACAAATGGAACTTTCGAACCAACAATAACTTTTAATGCGGAACTTCCAAGAAATTTTTGCATGCCTTTTATTCCATGAGTTCCCATTATTCCCATGCTAATATTATTTTCCGAAACATAATCGGAAATAACATTAAAAAGACCTCCCTCAAGGATAAGAGGATGTATTTGCATGTTAAATTCATCAGAAAATTTTTCTGCCTCCAAATTCAATTTTTTATGAACTCCATCGCCGCTCTTCGACGATTTAATAACATGCAATAAGATAATTGTGTTATCTAAATGTTTGGCTATTTTTACTGCATACAAAAGGGCATTGCGTGCAATATCTGTGAAATCCCATGTTACAATAATTGAATCTTTTTCCATTAACTTAGTATTTAGAATTAATCTTTAGGTGTCGTATATTTACAAATCTTTGGTAATTTACAAAAAATATGTACAAATCAAGTAAATAATTTATTTTTTTATTTGTCGAAATTTTATGTACCTACCTTGTCCCAGTAAATATGATAATATGAATAGTTAAAATTTGTTAATCGTATTGATTTACTAAATAAAAGAATAAATTATTTATAAATTTGTTTCTTTAATCGAAAATCAATGAAAATATATACTATGTTAAAAAATGAACAAAAAAGAAGAAAGCTCTTTTCTATTATTGGGATATTAATTGTTGCTGTATTTGTTGTAGGATTTACTAAGAGTGATGATTTTAAAATAGCAAAAAGCCTCGATATATATTATTCTTTGTTCAGAGAATTAAATATTTTTTATGTCGATAAAACCAATCCTGAAAAACTTATCGAGAAGAGTATCGATGCTATGCTTCAATCTCTAGACCCTTATACAACGTATATTCCCGAGTCTGATTTAGACGAATTTGAGTTTATGACAACAGGACAATATGGTGGTATTGGAGCATTAATCAGGAAACAAAATGATTATGCAATAATAGCACAACCATATAAAGATTTTCCTGCCGACAAATCAGGGTTAAAAGCGGGAGATGTTATTCTTGAGATTGATGGTAAAGCTACAAAAGATATGAGTATTACCGATGTTAGCGAAGCTTTAAAAGGAATTCCAAAAACAGAAGTGCGAATCAAATGCGAGCGTCCGGGACTAAAAAAGAAATTCGAGAAGAAATTAATTCGAGAAGAAATTCATATTACTAGCGTACCGTATTATGGTATGGTAAAAAACAATATTGCCTATATTAAACTGTCAAAATTTACGCAAAATGCATCAAAAGAAGTTGAAGATGCTTTAAAAGAGCTTAAAGCAAAGAATACTGTTAATTCTGTAATTCTCGATTTAAGAAACAACCCCGGAGGATTATTAATAGAAGCTGTAAAACTGGCAAATATCTTTGTCGATAAAGGAAATGATATTGTAAGTACAAAAGGGAAGATTGATAAATGGGACCGCAATTATAAAACAATGAAATCGGCAGTCGATAATAAGATTCCTATGGTTGTACTTGTTAATAGCGGGTCGGCATCGGCTTCCGAGATTGTTGCAGGAGCATTGCAAGATTTAGACAGAGCCGTGATTCTTGGTAAAAGAACATACGGAAAAGGATTGGTGCAAACTACTCGCGATCTTAGTTATAACACAAAATTAAAAGTTACTACTGCAAAATATTATATTCCAAGCGGAAGATGTATTCAAGCTCTCGATTATACTAATAGAAACGAAGATGGAAGTGTTGGACATATTCCCGACAGTCTGATCTCGGAATTCTCGACAAGAAACGGAAGAAAAGTGTACGATGGTGGTGGTATAAATCCCGATCTTATTGTAAAAGCGGAAACTATTAGTAATCTGGGAATTAGTTTGTATTTTAAAAATCTATTTTTCGATTATGCCACACAATATGTTAATAAAAATCCGGAGATAGCCGCTGTCGACAGTTTTGAACTAAGCAAGGATGATTATAATGATTTTATAGAATTCCTTAGAGATAAAGATTTCGATTACGAAACACGTAGCGAAAAGAAACTCGACGATTTAATTAAAATTGCCAAGCAAGAAAAATATTACGATAAAGCTAAAAATACATTAGACTCGTTAAAGGCGGAGCTTTCGCATAATAAATTCGACGATTTAAAGACTTTTAAAGATGAGATAATTCAAATTCTAGAAGAAGAAATTGTTGGACGTTATTATTATACCGCAGGAGTTATAAAAACAACTCTCGAGCACGACAAACAATTCTCTAAAGCTGTTGAAATTCTTCACGATAAAAATATGTATAACGAAATACTTATGCCCGACACTTTGAAATAAAATATTTATAGCTTAATAAATAAGTTAGGCATAATTAGAGCAGATGATAGATGTTAACAAATAGTTG
>CAZDCZ010000127.1:0-4167 GCA_964504155.1 uncultured Bacteroidales bacterium
TTTAATTTAACGTGTTTAGAATCGTATAAAAAATTTAGATTGCAAATTATTTAAATTTTTTTTAAATGCCATTCTAAACGAGTTTAAATTTTATGACTTTTTAGAGTGGACTCATTAGTTATATACAAAATATAAGTCTTTATTTTTAGTCTAATTTATTAACTAAATTTAATATTTACATTTTATATTTGACAAAAAAACACAACTTTGACACAACTAGCAAAAAATAGTATTATAAACTGTTTTTTTTTATGGAAAAACAGATTACCAAAAGACATAATTGCTTTACCTCATTCCGGGTCAAACAGACAATATTTTAGGATTTTCGAAGAAAACAATACTATTATTGGTGTTTACAACAACAATAGTAAAGAAAACAGAGCATTTCTTTCTTTTACAGAACATTTTAGTTCGTTTAAAATAAATGTACCAACTATACTAAGAACATTCATAGAAAAAAATGTTTACTTCATTAACGATTTGGGAAATACTAATGTTTTAGACTGGTTAAATAGAAACAGAAAGAATAACAATTTTTCTGATAATGCTTTAGAATTATACAAAAACATTATCACCCAACTAATTAAAATTCAAATTGATGCAGGAAAAACAATAGATTATTTCTTGAGTTACCCCGATTCTGATTTTAACCGAGAATCGATACTTTTCGATTTAAACTATTTTAAAAACGAATTTCTACGTAAAACAAATATTGACTTCAATGAAGTTACATTAGAAAAAGATTTTAACTTTTTTGCAGATTATTTATTACAAACAAATTGTTCGTATTTTATGTACCGCGATTTTCAGGCTCGAAATATAATGTTATACAATTCTTATCCATATTTTATCGACTATCAAGGTGGCAGGAAAGGTGCTCTACAATACGACTTAGCATCGCTTCTATATCAAGCAAAAGCTAATATTCCGGAACATACAAGAACCCATCTTCTTAATTATTATATAGATAATGCAAAAAAGACTATTGATATTGATAAAATTGAATTTAAAAAACATTACTATGCCTATGCGCTAATTAGAGTTTTACAAACACTTGGGGCATACGGATACAGAGGCTTATTCGAAAAGAAACAACATTTTATCGACAGCATTCCTTATGCAATAAATAATCTTTCTAATTTAAAAAATAAAATCACATTTTCGGAAAATATTCCCGAACTTTCAAATATCATAAATATCTTAATATCAAACAAATTCGATTATGAACAATAAGCTTACTATACATATTAATAGTTTTTCGTATAAACGTGAAATACCAAAAGACAAGTCGGGCAATGGAGGTGGTTTTGTTTTCGATTGTAGAGCTATTCACAATCCCGGAAGGTACAACGAATACAAAACACTAACAGGAAAAGATAAAGAAGTTATTGCCTTTTTAGATAAAGAAACAGAGATGCAAGAATTTTTAAAAGATGTTTTTTCTATTATCGACAAATCGGTAAAGAAATATATAGAACGAAAATTCTCAAACCTTATGATAAATTTTGGCTGTACAGGTGGACAACATCGCTCGGTTTATTCTGCCGAAAAATTAAGCGAATATCTAAATAATAATTACGATATTAAGGTAATTACTAAACATATTGAACAAGAAATTATTCACAAGAAAAATAATTTTTAATATTTCAGATATTAATATATGAAAGCAATGATATTAGCTGCCGGATTAGGCACAAGATTACATCTCCTTACTAATTCTACACCTAAAGCTTTGGTAAAACTTAACGGAATTACCATGCTCGAAAGAATTATAAAAAATCTTATTTATTATGGATTCGACGAGTTAATAATAAATGTGCATCATTTTCCTGAGCAAATCATAAATTTCATTAAAAGAAACAATAATTTCGGAATTAAAATTGCCATATCACACGAAAATGAAATTTTACTAGATACTGGAGGCGGACTAAAAAAAGCATCATGGTTCTTCGATTCCGATGAATCGTTTTTGGTTCACAATGTCGATATCATAAGCAACACAAATCTTTTAAATTTATACAATTATCATATTAAAAACAATGCTCTTGCAACTCTAGCCGTCAGAGAACGAGAATCGTCGCGATATCTACTATTCGACAATAGCATGCAGTTATGTGGCTGGGAAAACATTAATACCAAAGAGAGTATTATTACAAGAGAAAACATTCAAAGCAAAAGATATGCCTTTAGCGGTATACATATTATTAGTCCTTCGATTTTTAAATACCTAAAACAAGATGGTGCTTTTTCGATAATAAAAAGCTATCTCGAACTATCGTCGATGCATAAAATAATAGCCTACCCCAACAAAAAATCTTTTTGGTTTGACATTGGAACTATTGAAAAACTAAGCAATGCGGAAAAATTTCTTAATTCTAACATTTAAATTCTAATTCGTCGAAGAAACTTTATTAATAAATAGTATTATCGAAAGATTGTCATAGTTTAAATTTTAAGTAATTTTATTCATTCGTTAGCAATAATAATGTATTTTCAGTAAGAATATTAAACATTGATTTGTTTTATATTAAAACATTTCATATCTTTGTATTGAAAAATCTAAGGCTATGGAAAAGTTAACGCAAAAAGAAATAGGAAGAAGAATCTCTGAAATAAGGAAAAATAAGGGGTATTCTCAAGCTGATTTAGCAAAAATGTTAAATGTTAGTCGTCCATCTCTAACTCAAATTGAGTTAGGAAAAAGAAATTTGACTGTTCTTGAATTAAATGAAATTACCAACATATTATCTATTTCAATTGATAAATTATTGTCAAATAGCTTCAATTTGGAAGAACAGCTTGTTGAACAAGAAGAAATGGATGAAGCTCAAGAATATCGTATTTCTGTACCTGAATTAAAGGTTAACAAGTTCAGAAATATATTGTTATATATTCTTGAAAAGTGTGCTGGAAAACCTAATGTAGGAGAAACCCTCTTGTATAAATTACTCTATTTTTCAGATTTTAATTATTACGAGTTGTATGAAGAACATTTAAGCGGAGCGGAATATAAAAAACTACCTTATGGACCTGTTCCTCAAAAATTAGATATTATTATTAGTCAAATGATAACTAAGAAGCAGTTAAAAAGATTAAAAGTAAACTACTATGGATATCCACAAACAAGATATATTCCTTTAGTTAAACCTAATTTGACAAGTTTAAGTGCTGTAGAAAAGCTTGTTATTGATAGAGTAATCGATCAATATTCTGATTGGTCTGCATCTGCTATCAGTGATTACTCGCATAAGGATATGCCTTGGTTAGCTTCAAAAGATGGAGAAGCTATTGATTATGAATTAGTTTTTTATAGAGAAGCTCCATATTCAGTTAGAAATTATGACGAAAATGAAAATGCTTTATGAAATTTGAAGAACTTAAAGAATTTAAAAAAGACATAAAGAAAATTTCAAAAAAGCATAGATCAATTTCTGAAGATATTGAAGTTGTTAAAAAGGTTTTAGAAGTTAGTCCTAATGAAAGACCTCCTTTTAGTTATAGAATTGATGGCTTAGGAGTTGAATCTTTTATTATTAAAATTAAGAAAATAGCGTCAAAAAGTTTTAAGGGAAAAGGCGTTAATTCAGGTTTTCGAATTATTTATGCACATTTTGAAAAAGAAGACAAGATTGTATTAATAGAAGTTTATCATAAGTCAGATAAGGAAATTGAAGATAAGAAACGAATTCTTGATAATTTTAAATAGAAAAAAAATAAATTATAATTATTAACAGCAAGTTATAAAGCATACGGGGTTTAGTGGTTTTTTGACAAT
This sequence comes from uncultured Bacteroidales bacterium, assembly GCA_964504155.1. GTDB lineage: Bacteria > Bacteroidota > Bacteroidia > Bacteroidales > UBA12077 > CAZDCZ01. The sequence continues at coordinate 3,776 of CAZDCZ010000127.1, forward strand.
TATAATTATCTTTAACTTTGGTTAGCGGGGGATGATGAAACAGGGCGAAAATCCCGTACAACTTCATACTTGTGGACAGTTAGCGGTATACATATTATTAGTCCTTCGATTTTTAAATACCTAAAACAAGATGGTGCTTTTTCGATAATAAAAAACTATCTCGAATTATCGTCGAGGCATAAAACTAACAGCCTACCCCGACAAAAATTCTTTTTTGTTTGACATTGGAACTACTGAGAAGCTAGGCAATGCAGAAAAATTTCTTAATTCTAAAATTCAGGGATGGATTAACTACTACGGACAGTTCAGAAAATATAGTTTAATAAAAATATTTCGTATATTTCATCATCGGTTAATGTCATGGGCAGTAAATCGGTATAAATGCTTCAAAG
>CAZDCZ010000128.1:0-4029 GCA_964504155.1 uncultured Bacteroidales bacterium
CAAAACACAGCAAATATAAAATTTTAATAAATTTATTTCCACAACTTTTTAAATTTATCCCGAAAAGCTAACAATGTATATAGTTTATGGCGGATAAAGTGTTAAATATAAACATCTTAGCATTAAATCTAAATCGGTGCAAGTTGAAAGATTTGCGTTTTAAAACTGCCACAAAACTATATACTAAACGATGCCTCGACTGTGTTAGACATGACAGTATGCAGTTGTAATATTCAATTATTAATTAGTTTACGTATTCTTTTTCAACAAAAACTTTAATGGTCGTAAAACTCGTACTATTAATCTGGAATCTTCGGTAATAATTTCGGCATAGCCATTCATTTCTCTGTTAAATTTTAATTTTTTATTGTAAAATGTTGTTAATCCATTAGGCAAAGATACTTCGGCAGTATAAGTATTTTCTTCGGGGACAAGAGAAATAGACTCTATAATCCCCTGAACCATACCAAATTCTAAGTATGGATAATTCTCGAACTTAATATTTACTTTTTGTCCTGTTTTTACTTTCCCTGCTCCGGCTTGTTGCAACTGTATTTTTCCTATTATTTCCCCTTCGTTGTTCGGAATAATTGTCATTATTCTTTCGCCTGCCTCAATATTTTGATTCATACTCCAAAATTTATTAAAACTAAGCTTTCCTTCTATCGATGCTTCAAAATAATATTTATACTCCCAATTAGCAATTGCCGATTGAATATTTTCGTACGATTCGTATAAATTTAATTCTAGTGTTTTTAACTGTTTCTCTCGATTTAATTCCAAATCGAGAATATTTTGTTCTATCTGCGAAAGCTGAATATTCGCACTCGAGAGACTTATCTCTATTTGCTCTAATGAATATTTTTTGCTTAAAATTTTTGCTAATGACCCTTCGTATTCGGCTTCGGGGATTACTTCTTGTAAAAACATTAATGAATCTCTATGGAATTGTTTTTTTTCTAATAGATATTCTTCTAGCAAAATATTTTTCTGGTTATTTAACTTACTTAAATATTCTTTTCGTTTTTGTAACTCATTCTTACTTGCTCCGATTTTCTTTTTGTAATATGCCAATTTATTAAAATGTATATAATCTTCTATACTTTTAATAAAATTGGAATAATATGGCTGTACTTCTCCTAATTTTAAATTTTTATTTAGTGATTTTGAATTAAAACTATCAATATTCTTGTTGTTAAAAATTTTTAAAAAATTCTTTACTTCTATTATATCTTCGTAATCGGCAGGGTTTTCAATTACAGCAAGAGCTGTTCCTGGAAATACACTTTGATTATCAGTAACAAAAAGATGTTCTATTTTACCTGATATTTTTACTATAACAGGCGATGGAGGATTCTGTGTTGTAATTAAAATTTTCGATGTAACAATATCGGGATATTTAAACACCCAACTACCGGCAAGAATTACTACAAGAATTACAAATATTATAGTAATACCCCATCGTATCATCCATTTCGGTGGGCGACCGAGTATATCTTTTACTTCTTCGCTACGTATTTCTATTTTATTTTTTTCTTCGTTTTCCATAATAACTAATTTTACAGAACGCTACTCTTTATGACTATTCTGTTAATACTGTTTTTTATTTATCGCAATTACAAATTTTATAGTAATTTATCATAACAAACTTAAGCATCTGCGTTCTATCAACAAGAATTAATTACCCAATTCTAATTGATTTTTTACCAATTTGTAATAAGCACCTTTCTTTTTTACTAATTCGGTATGTGTTCCTTTTTCAACTATTTCGCCTTTTTCGAGAACAACTATCTGATCGGCATTTTTAACAGTACTCAATCGATGGGCTACAACAACAACAGTTTTACCTTTGAAAAATTGTTGCAAGTTCTCCATAATAACTTTCTCGTTATTTGCATCAAGAGCATTTGTTGCCTCATCGAGGAAAATATACTCAGGGTCTTTATACACAGCACGGGCAATAAGTATTCTCTGCTTTTGTCCCTGACTCAGTCCAACTCCGCTCGAACCAATCATGGTATTATATGCCAAAGGTAATTCTTCTATAAACTCTTGTATATTAGCCACTTTAACAGCATGCAGCAATTTCTCCTTATCGGGATACTCGTCCGACACCGAAATATTATTTGCAATAGTATCGGAAAAAATAAATCCATCCTGCATAACAACACCACAACGCTCGCGCCACATTCTGTTGCTAAAATTATTCAGATGAATATCGCCAATATTTATATTTCCTTTTATAGGATTATAGAAATTTAATAACATCTTTACCAATGTAGTTTTTCCGCTACCACTTGTACCAACAATGGCAGTAACTTTCGCTTCGGGAATATGCAAATCGATATTTTTAAGTACAAAAGGCGAATGTGGTCCCTCGTACTGAAAATGCAAATTCTCAATATTCAAGTTCTTATTTTCGGGAATAACAGATATTTTTGGTTCGTCAATCGATTCTTCATCGTCTTTCTGATGTATCTCGCCTAATCGTTCGAGACTAATTTTTGCATCTTGGGTCGATTGCAAGAAACCAATCATTTGTTGTATAGGACTGTTTAGCTGTCCGATAATATATTGCACTGCCAGCATCATACCAAGAGTCATACTGCCATCGATAACCGAGCTTGCAGCAATAAAAGTTATTAATATATTTTTTATCTCATTAATGAATACACCTCCGGCTTGTTGGTATTGACTAAGCGACAAACTACTAATATTTACCTTAAATAAACGAGCTTGAATATTTTCCCACTCCCAACGTTTTTGTTTCTCGCAATTATTTAGTTTTATCTCTTGCATGCCGGTAATCAGCTGAATAACATTACTCTGGTTATTAGCTAATTGAGCAAATTTGCGATTATCCAATTCGCGACGTTTCTTCATAAATATTACTACCCATAAAGTATACAATGTACTTCCGATAATAAAAACAGCAAATATCTTAAAACTATAAAAAAGTAAAACAATACTAAATAGCACTAAATTAATAAACGAGAAAAGAATATTAAGTGTCGATGAAGTTAAGAAAGATTCAATACGTCGATGATCGCCAATACGCTGTATTAGGTCTCCTATCATTTTGGTTTCGAAAAACGATACAGGAAGTTTCATTAATTTAATCAGGAAATCGGATATTAGAGAAATATTTATTCTTGTACCTAAATGTAATAATATCCAACTCCGCACAAATTCTACCATTGTACGACCCAAAATAAGAACCAGTTGAGCTATAATAATTAAACTAACAAAACTCAAATCGTGATTATTTATACCTTTATCGATTATGCTTTGCGTTAAAAACGGGAATATTAATTGCAATAAACTTCCTACAACTAATCCCAAAAACAATTGTACAATAAGCTTTTTGTATGGTTTAAGGTACGAGAAAAGAAATTTAAAACCGGTCTTATTCAGTTTTTCATCTTTCTGAGTATAAAAATCAGGCGTAGTTTCTAATAAAAGAGCCAGACCTTTGCTTTCTCCATCTTCTTTTGTTTTTGCCCAGCCTGAAATAAATTCGTCTTTCTCGAATTTAATTAATCCTCGTGCAGGATCGGAGACATAAACAAAATAATTGCCATTTCTCTTTTTAACAATTTTATATACAACTACAAAATGCTTCTGCTGCCAATGAACAATGCAAGGCAAAGGAGCTTCCGACACCAATTGCTCGAAAGTAATTTTTACACCGATAGAACGAAAGCCAATACTTTCGGCTGCATCGCTGATACCTAACATAGAAACACCCTCGCGAGTAATGTAACTCTTATCGCGAAGAAATTGTAATGAGTAATTCTTACCATAATATTTGGCTATCATCCTTACGCATGAGGGACCGCAATCCATGGCATCGAGTTGTTTGAAAAAAGGAAACGACATTTTTTGTTTTAAAGATACAAAGTTTAATTTAAATTTAGATTACTACATAGAAAGTTAATACTAATGGCACTAACAAATTACTTTACTTGCACATACATTATAACACGGCTTACTTGACAGTCCTTCTTCTAAATGAACTTTTATTTTAGA
>CAZDCZ010000129.1:0-3884 GCA_964504155.1 uncultured Bacteroidales bacterium
TTTTAAATCATAAATATTGGAATAAATAAGTTTATTGCTGAATTTTCTGTCAGCTAACTATTAAATTGTTATTTTTATAATACTTTAGCATAATAGTTAATTATAGTTTATAAAATACGAAATAAACATAAATGAAAATATTAACAATTATAGGAGCTCGTCCACAATTTATAAAAGCTGCCGCTGTTAGCAGAGAAATTGCCAAAACAGATATTACAGAAATAATTATTCATACCGGTCAACATTTCGATAATAACATGTCGGACATTTTCTTCGATGAGATGGAAATTCCAACACCAAACTACAACCTTGCCATTAATAGCCTAAACCACGGAGCAATGACAGGCAGAATGTTAGAAGGAATTGAAGAAATTATTTTAAAAGAGAAACCCGATGTACTTATGGTTTATGGCGATACTAACTCAACAATTGCAGGGGCATTGGCTGCTGCAAAGTTAGGTGTAAAAGTTGTGCATATTGAAGCCGGATTACGTTCGTTTAACATGGAAATGCCCGAAGAGATAAACAGAATACTTACCGATAGGATTTCTTATATTCTTTTCTGCCCGACAGATAAGGCTATAGAGAACTTACAAAAAGAAGGATTCGAGAATTTTAATTGTTCTGTAATTAAAAATGGCGACGTAATGCAAGACGCGGCTTTGTTTTACGAAAAAAAATCGGCAGAAAAATCTGAAATATTAAAAAACCTTAATCTTGAGAATACAAAATTTGTATTAAGCACAATTCATCGACAAGAAAACACCGATAAACCGGGAAATTTAGAATCGATAATCGAAGGTCTGAACAAGATAAATGCAAACACAAATGTTGTAATGCCTTTGCATCCGCGAACAAAAAAGATTCTCGAAAAAAGAAATATAAAAGTCGATTTTAAGCTTATTACTCCTGTTGGATACTTCGACATGATAGAACTACTTAAAAATTGCGAATTAGTTGTTACCGATAGTGGTGGGCTACAAAAAGAAGCGTTTTTCTTTAAAAAACTATGCATTACTGCAAGAGAACAAACCGAATGGACCGAACTAATCGATAATAGCTATAATGTTCTTGTTGGAGCAGATGGGAAAAAACTATTCGAACAATACAATAAGCTTAAAACAGCAAAGCCTGACTTCGATAAAAATCTATACGGCAATGGAAAGGCAAGCAGTATAATTGTAAAAAAATTACAGGAGTTTATCTCTTAATTAAGTTGTTTTTCCAATTTTTCGGGTTCTTCCATTTTTTATAAAAGCCTTTTATACTTGCTATTTCGATAGCTTCGTAAAAATTAAATAAATATAAAATAAACGGAAAAGAAAATAATAAGAATAGTTTTATTATCATTCCAATATAAATATTAATATAACTTGTTAATAAAGAAATTCCAAATAACACAAACCCAACAACAAACATCAATACAACTTTCTTAATCTCGAATGGGATATAATATAACTTTTGCGAATAATGATAAAATAAAACTGCCATAATAAAATTTGAAAAAACAGCAGATACAGCCGAACCATAAAAACTAATTTTAGGAATTAATAAAATATTTATTCCTAAATTAAACAATACCATTACAGGAACAATAATAGCATTATAATGAGTCTTTTTTGCATAATGCAAACCTAAAGAAAAAACATATTGCAAGCCTTTAAATATGAAAGCCAGTGTAATTATCGGAACAACAGTATATGCAATAACATAGGATTGCTTATTCGACAAAAACATTATTAACTCTTTTGAATAAAACGTTAAAGCAAGAGATACAAATATTAAAACAAAGGTATAATATGTTAATACTTTTGAAAAATATCGTTTAGCATTAGGTTGAGTGTACATCTTAAATGCAATAGGCACAAAGCCTAATTGAAATGATTGTATTAACAACATATTTATTAAACCTGCGATTTTATATCCCAGACTATAAATACCAACTTCTGAATACGACAGAAAATACTTTAATAAATATCTGTCGCCCATAGCTAAAAGCAACATAGAAATTCCCGAAAATATTAAAGGAAATCCATATTTAAACATGCTTTTGAAAATTGCAAAATCGAAAATAAATTTTGTAGACTTTAGAATTTGGGGCAATATGACAAGAAAAACAAGAAAACTACCTATTAATTGACTAAGTATTATTCCTTTAATTCCCCATTTTAAGCTAACAATAAAATAAATATTAAATAATAATATAACTGTTACTTTAACGATAGTTAAAATCATGAAAAACATCGATTTGTCTTTCATTCGCAGATAATTCAGAAATAAACGATTAAAGATTTCGAATGATGACCATAAAAAAAGTATATTAAAATATGATTTATAATCGACCTTATTGAAAAATAATATTGATAATTCTTTCGAAAATGGATGAAAAATAATATTTAATACCATTACACTAGCAAAAGTTACTACTAAAGCAATAAATATTATTGATTTTCGCTTTTCTTCAGATTTCTCGGTCGACGAAAACCTCAACATTGCTGTTGATAACTGAAATCCAAATGCTACAGTAAGTAATTGACTTGTAACTTCCAGAATAGCAAACATCCCATATTCTTCGGTAGATAAATATCCGGTATATAATGGCAATAAAATAAAACCTATAAGTTTTGAACTAATATTACCTAGGCTATATATTAAAGTATGCTTGGCCGTGTATTTTAATTTATTTAACATATTCTGAAATTATAATAACTTAACAATGTCTTTCCCTAAAACATTTTGTGGATTTTCGTAACGAATATATCTTAATAGATTTTCGTAAAACAATGTAATATCGGGATATAAATCGTTATCGAAGAAACTATTATGCCATAATAAAGTAAAAATACCATTAAATTTTTTTACTTCGTTAATTACTTTTTTAACACTATTAAAGGCATCTTCACTATTTAATTTTCTATACGAAAACAATGTGCCATCCATTACATTTAAAGGCATCTCCCAAACATCAATCATTCTATCGTTTTCGAAATCGTATAATTTGAATGGCAAACAATACGAATTTCTGAAACCATCGTGTTCGGCAAATCCTAATGTTGTATCGTATTTTAATCCTACCTTCTCGTGAATACAAATAGTTTTTGGCATTTCGAACATTAACCTATGCTGTCGGACTCCTGCTATTTTCTGTAACGATACTTCTTTAAGTTTATTAATATTTTCGAGCATTGCATTCTCATCGTAAGATGATTTTATTGTTCCATGTATCCCAATTTCATTACCATTAACAATTAACTTGTTAATAAGGTTTTTTATTCTATTCTCGTTAAAAGTATAATACGAATCGGAATGAAGAATGTCTTTATGCAAAAAATAAAATACCGATTTAAACTTGTGTTTCTTTTCAAGTTCTTGCAAATAAAAGAAATTCCAAAATGGATTTCTTTTACTGAAAATATTCAAATAATTAACTATATACTTTAAATTCGATTTTAATACTCTCTTATATGGTTCGTTAAATTTTACAAGTTTAAAAATCTGCTTAAACTTATAAACAAAATCATAAATATTATAAGTATCTACCTTATCGATATCGTGAGTTAGCATAAACCCAAAATTATCGAACAGCTTTTTTCTTTTAAACTCAATATTATTTCTACTACAAAACTCTTCTATTGCATCGGCAATTATCTCGAAATAATAATTAACAATAGGTTTTTGCACTATTCCCAAATACTTTTGAATAGAATTATTATACGGGAAACGCCCTAAACTGTCTTTTTGTTTTGATTCGTATTCCTGATATCCGGAAAGCAAATAGAATGCAGACTTTAAAATGTCGTGTTCGAATATTAAATTGTTATTTTCGAAATAATAAAATCGTTTTTTTGTTGAGTTTGGAAATAAAACAGGAATATTGTCAACAA
>CAZDCZ010000130.1:0-3884 GCA_964504155.1 uncultured Bacteroidales bacterium
AAGAAAAGTATGCTAACTTGATGCATTTAGCATAGTTATTTTAAACTAGAGACAAAAAGTATTAGAACAATTTAATGCAAAATAGCCAATGCTAGTAGGGATAATTCCAATTTTATTAAATAGAAATTATTATTATCGGATAATACGGGTGTAATTATTCTATGTAAATTGTCCCAATGAGAATGTGTTTCGGGAGTGTGCGACCAAGAATAGTCTTCTTTCTCGATAGTTCCATTTAGCTGGTAATATTAAATTCACTTACAGCAGGTGTAGTATTGTAATCCTGTTCATTGATAGGTGTTTTCAATCGATAGAAAAATACGAATATGCTCTGATTGTTACATAAAAATACTATCCTGAGTTTCGTATTTCAATAACTTGTTGCTTCACCCGAAAGCCATAATGTATCTCCAAGTTTTATTTCTTGGGTATTAGTATTAATATTGATACTCATTATCGACACATCAGATGTTAGAGGGTCTTCAATTATATCTTCATCGCATTGAAATGCACAAAGTGTTATAACAATTAAAAATAGTGATAGTTTAACAAATCTCTTCATTTGCTATATGATTATCAGTTTATTCTTTTAACTCTTGCTCAAGGATTTTTTCTATAGTTTTATAATCAACTCGTTTTGCTATTATTTTTTTGTCTTTATCGAGTAAATATATTGTAGGAGTGCTGTAGATATTGTAGAAAAATCTGAAATTTGTTAAATTATATGGGTCATATACATTAATCCAATCAAAATTGTTTTTATTTAGATATTCAAGCCATTCAGTTTTGTTGCCTTGGGTATAAACAGAAAATACTTCGAATTGACTTCTGTCGTATTTTTTATATATATCGAAAATTTTAGGTGTAGTTTTTTTACAATGTCCGCAATTTGGTTCCCAAAAATAAACAAGAGTGTATTTGGCAGTAATATCGTGTAAACGGGCGTATTCGTTCGTGCTTGTTTCCATCTTTAAGTCGTGAGCAATTTCTCCTATTAAGTTAGGTTTTATTTTGTTAACATTCTCTCTAAGTTTTTGTATTGTTGCTTTGCTTACCCAATCAACTTCTCCCGATAAATAGTATTTCTCGGCAATGTGCACAAAAACTTTATCTAGACCCATTATTTTAGTTCCTTGGAAGTTATTAATGAAATATCGTATAGAATATGTAAATAGTTCGTCATTAGCGCTTACATCATTTATAAATTTGTCGATATATTTAATTAATGTATCGGGGTTTTGAATTAATACTTTCTTAAAATAATAATCCATTTTTTTATGAAAGATTGGGGTTCTTAATAATCTAACATCCGAAAGATTAATATTATCGAAATAATGTTGTTTGTTGTAATTATAAGAATGAAACCATTTAACCGAATCTTTGTTTTCTATATTCTCGGGAACTATAATTTCAGGTATTTCGGGGTTTCTCATACTATTTACGATTAAAGCAATTAGAGTACCCTGATTATCATCTGCTATTTTTTCCCAATTATTTTTTACTTCATTATCAATTGCCTTTAATTGATTTTCTAATATTTCTATCGAATCGGATTTTCTATCTAGTTTATGTAACTTTTTTTGAATATCTGTCGATTCCGATTGCTTATCAATCATATATTGTTGATAGTCGCAAAATTTCTGATTTTCTTTCGAACCCTTATATTTTAAATTTTTTATAAGGTCATTCTTATTTGTTTTAAGAGAAAACTCTTGATCTTTGCCTAATAATATCTCAAAATAATTTTTCGATGGAAGAACAATTAAATATATCCCTTCATCGAACAAAGTGTCTTTTTCTAATATCCCATGTCCATTCTTATCGAGATGTATTGTGTCGTTAATAAATTGTTTATTGCCGTAATGATGGGCAAGAAATATATCGGAATTCGAAACTCCGGTAATTGTAATATCCAATTTTGAGTTTTGTGCAAATAAATTAATGTTTGTTAAAACAAAAATTATACTTAATAGTGATAATAATACTTTCTTCATTGTGTTATATGTTTTACTTTTTTAGCAAATTTATTAATTTATTTATGTTTTCTCTATTTGAGAACTTATTTGTTAAAATATTTTTTCTTTTTATTAAATATTTTTCAGAAAATGGTGTTTTCATTAACAAATTTATAGAGTTAATAAAATCATCAGGCTTTTCATTAATTATACAAAGTTCTTCTAATCCGGTGTGTTCAACCATTTTGTTATTTACTAAACAATGTCGCCCTAAGAATAGAGCATGTAACAGTTTTAGTTTAATACCTGTATCTTGGAATGTAGGTAAAATGTTTATCTGAGAATTTATTAATAAATTCTCTAGAATTTCATTTGTTGGATTTTCGATTAATTCTACATTCGAGATGTTTTGCAAATAGTTTTTAAATTTATTGTTGGGATCTTTCCCTGCAATAATTAATTTATAAGGAAGTTTATGAATTATTTTATTTGTAATAAATTTTATTGCATTAATATTTTCTTGTACCGATAAATTTCCGTGATACAATAAATATTCTCCTATTCCGATTTTGCATTTTATATCGTTATTCATATGAAATGCAGGAATATAGGTCGATGTTTTGTAATTTTTATTAAAGTAAATATTATCGGATTCAGAAATTGCTGCAATTTTATATTTATTAGTTAAAATGGTTTCATACTTTTTTAGTTTAAACGATTCGGTATAAAAAAATTTTTTTTTGAAAATACAGGTTTCTTGTTTTCCTAGATATTTATAATAAGAATGTTCAATATTATGAGTTCGAATAATAATGTTTCTATTTGGGTTTAGCTGTTGTATAAAATATGTTGTATGTAATCCTTCGAAAATAATAGGATAATCGTCTTTTTGCAAATTGTTTAATAATGCTTTATCAGATCGAGTTGCAATAATATATGGAGTGTTTTCGAAAAAATATTTTATTCCCGAATTTCTTTTGTAGTAATGTACTTTATGACATATTTTTTTTAATTCTTCCGATTCTTTACGTCCGTATGCATAGCAATGCAAATTTACTTTTATTCCTGATTTTTTTAACCAGAACAATTTATAGTAGATATCTATAATTCCACCATAATTAGGAGGGTAGGGAATATTAAAAGATACTAGATGTATTTTTTTATTTATATCCATTTCAAATTAAAAATATTAACCTGTTTATATGCATCAAAAACAATTCCATTTCGTCATTTAAAATGAAAACTTAATCAAAAATAATAGAATTTTGGGATATAAAAAGGAGAATGTATTATGAAAACACAAATGTTAAAGTTTCGTTCGTTTATATTGCTAACTATAATTATGTTATTTTGTAGTAATGCGTTTTCTCAGCTTGTTGTAGGTACTATTGAAATAAATAAAGATTTTTTTAATTTATTTTTTTCAAATGATATTGAACAGCAAGATCTCTCTAATATAGATTTCGAAAAAAATAATTTAAATTCAGGGAACTGGCTTTCAAAGAAAAATTATCTCGATTTTGAAGAATTAAGAATAAAAGATAATACGAAATTGAATAATTCTTTGTTTGTCGATAAAGAAGTTGAAGACGCAGTTGATGAAGAAGAATTAGAAGTGCATAATTGGATGACAAATATTGCATTAGAAGAAAATAACATCGAAATTCAAGAAGAAGAAATAGAAATTGTAACTTGGATGACTGAATTAGAATGTGAAGATTACGAAATTTCCGGAAATAACATTCTCGATAAAGAACATAAACTTGAAGAATGGATGCTTAATGAAAATTTTTGGGTGTTGTCTGAATAATTTTAGTTTTTTTTATCTATATATATTCGTAAAAAATAAGATGCTGTCAAAAAGTAAAGTATAATGTTTTTTAATAGGTTTTCTGATTGTTTGTTTTGCGGTGGTTACTTTCCGATACA
>CAZDCZ010000131.1:0-3762 GCA_964504155.1 uncultured Bacteroidales bacterium
CTGAAATAAGTTGCCACTTCGTGGCGTAATACATTTCTCTATTGCTTTAAATGAACAAAGATAACTTCTACATAAAATATTCAAAACACAGCAAATATAAAATTTTAATAAATTTATTTCCACAACTTTTTAAAGTGATCCGTTTTAAGAAACTTTATTACCTTTGCAGTTTACTTTTAAAAACTACAAACTAAGATTAATGGATACAGTAAAATTTCTAATAATACGATTTAGTTCTATTGGTGATATTGTTCTGACAAGTCCTGTGGTACGATTAATAAAACAACAGGTTGAGGATGCCGAAATTCATTATCTTACAAAAGCACAATTTAAAAGTTTAGTCGAAACAAACCCTAATATCGATAAGGTTCATATTCTCGATAAATCCTTAAAACAAAGTTTGCAAACATTAAAATACGAACATTATCAGTATATTATCGATTTGCATAAAAACTTACGTTCGTTAAGGGTAAAAAACAGCTTAAAAATCATCTCATTTTCATTTGACAAGCTCAACTATGAAAAATGGATATTAGTTAATTTTAAACGCAATATTTTGCCAAAAAAACACATTGTCGATCGTTATATCGAACCATTAAGTGTTTTCGATATTAAAAACGATAATAAAGGTCTCGATTTTTTTATTCCCAATAAGGATATTTATGATATAAAAAAACTGCCAAATGGTTTTCAAAACGGATTTGTTACTCTTGTTCTGGGTGCTAATCACAATACTAAGCGATTAACAACAGAAAAACATATTTCTCTTTGCGAAAAAATAAATAAACCTATAGTCTTACTTGGAGGCAAAGAAAACCGAGACGAAGGAGAAATAATTACCAATAAAGTCGGCGGGAAAATATTTAATGCCTGTGGTATTCTAAATATTAATCAATCGGCATCTTTAATAAAAAATTGTAATGTAATAATTACTCCCGATACAGGATTAATGCATATTGCTGCAGCTTTTAAGAAGAAAATTATTTCGGTATGGGGGAATACAGTTCCCGATTTTGGTATGTATCCATATTTCCCGCATCCCGCTTCGGAAATGTTTCAAGTAGAAAATTTAAAATGCCGACCTTGTTCGAAAATTGGTTTCGATAAGTGCCCAAAGAAACACTTTAAATGTATTAACGACTTGAATATTAGCGATATTGCGAAAAAAGTTATAGAGTTATATTAAAAATTCTTACGAATCTTAATTGCAGTATTTATTTTGAACATCTATTAACACAATTTATTATTTCGCTTAGGTTCTCGTGTCGTAAAAAATAGTATGTGTTTTTTCCTTCTCTTTTCGACGATAATACACCCTTATCTTTTAAAATCCCTAAGTGGTGAGAAGTTGTCGATTGCTCGATGTTGAGTAATTTGTGTATTTCTGTTACCGTAAGCTTATTCCCATCTTCTAAATAGTTTAAAATTGCAATTCGCATCGGATGTGCAATAGCTTTTAACATGCTTGCTGCAGCCTCTAGTTGTTCGGGCGACAAATCTTTAATATTCATTATTTCGTAATTTAATACATTAAAACAAATGCAAATATATAAATATATAATTTTAATAAAATGATAATTGTCATATTTATAAATCTTTATATGTTAATAAGTTCTATATGTATCTGTTTTCTCTAATATATCTGGTGTTTTCTAAATATCAACAAAGCAATTTTTTTTTTAAACTCTAATAAATCTCAGACCTAACAGCTTATTAATTTAGCAATTTACCAGACCTCGTATGTTTGTAAATATATTTATTAAGTTAGAGTTTTAAACTCTTAATTTTCAATTTACTATACCGCTTATTATAGTTATAATATTTCGATTTAATTACCATTTGACCAATGGTTTATGCACATTATTGAACTAAATCCATACGAGATAGTTTAAATTAAATGTAAGAATAATATTCAAAAAATATTGATTAAACGTATCAATAATATTTAACCTTAAATTTTATTGATATGCGAAAAAAGACAGGATTAACAATTGTGGAACGTGCTAATAATTGCGGTTCCCGGATTTGAGAGTGTTGCAAAAAACTTGAGCAACAAGTTATATTACGTGGACAAAGTCAAAGTATACTTAATAATTATATTCGTAGAATAGCTATTATTTCATTGCATTTTGACAAGTTGCCGGAACAAATTGAAGAAGATGAGATTAATGAATATCTTGCAGCTCTAGCCCGTGATCCAAAATCACCATCACGAAGCAGTTTTAAACATATGGTTTATGGATTAAGGTATTATTATCGTTTGCTTGGAATGAACAAACAATCCATAGCATTACCTTCATTAAAAAAAGACACGAAACTTCCTGTAATATTAAACCGGAAGGAGTTAAACGAACTATTTCGTGCACCATCATTGCTAAAACAGCGTATTGTACTCGCACTTATCTATTCAGCAGGATTACGGAGTAAAATTGTATTGATTAAACTGTAGGTTTTCTACTAAAAAAGAAGTTATTTCTAAGCTAACAACTCAATATTTGACTAAAATAATATGATATTAATAACTTGCAGTAATAACTATAGCCCTCCAAAATTAAAAAAAACATACAAACCTTTCATTAAGTGCATAGATAACAGCCATGGTAGTTCAACACTGGACTCATCGCTAGGTCTTGCAGACCGCTCAGAGTCCTATTTATTGTCGGTAGTTTTTTTATTATTTTACCATTGCCAATAAAATAAAGGATATAATGGTAAAGGAAATCCTGAATACTTGTCAATATCATTAAACCAAGCATTAACCGAAATTAATTCAATTCTCATATTTCTTAAAATTCTAAATCTATTCTTATAAAATGGGGCAATTCTTATTCCATAACTAAATTGTATTTTTCTGGGTGCATTTTCAAAATAGGTCAATGTTGCTCCATAACTTGTTGCAATATGATAACTTATCCACTTGCTTGGTCGATAACTTATGCCAATTGAATAATTAGGATTTATGTTTTGAGTTAAAGTATTAATAACAATACCGTCTTTTTCCCACCACATTTTGTTTATATAATCAACGCCAATCGAAAAATCGAAATATAAAGGTTTTAACTCATATCCAAACATTGTCTTAATATGAAAATAACTTCCTTTTTGATACAAACTTATTTTATCCACTTCAAATCTTTCCAAAGATTGCCATATATGAAAAAATTGACTTTCAATACTAAAAGTTGGTATCGCTCCTTTTTGTGATACTATTTTATATCGTAAACTTACACTTGGTATAGGGTAGTGTGGTTCTACAAAAAAACCGCCAATAATTGGTGTTAAATCAAATTGTAAAGTTAAGTTATCTGTTAGTCCTACAAAAGCCCAACCGGGAAGTGGTAGTGTTTGAAAAGATTGAGCATAAAACCATTCTCCTTTTTTTAAGGTATAAGGTGTATTTGCATCTATCGGGTGTAAATACGTATCATCATTTATCGGATTTGTTTTTTTATTTAATGTGGCATTTTGTGCAAATGAAGAAACAGAAAATAAAAAAATTATTAATATGTATGTTAATATTTTAATTAAAGATTTTAATTTGTAGTACATTAATATCTTTTATTTATTGTCGTTCTAAAAAATCTGCTTTATTACAGCTTGCTAAACCAATATCCCAATTATATGGATTAGGAAATTCAGGTATTACCGATTCATTCAATCCCGTGTAATACATTCGCAATACATCATCTTCAAGAATAATTGACGGGAACCCAACTAATACATCATCCCAGCTTCCGTTGGAGCCTTTTTTTAAAACAGGAT
>CAZDCZ010000132.1:0-3677 GCA_964504155.1 uncultured Bacteroidales bacterium
TAATAGTAAATTTAGTTAAAAAGTTGTTTTTGCAACAAAAATATGAATTATAGAATAGTAAATATTAGATTTTTTTTAATACAAGCTGTAGTAGTAATGTTTTTAGGATGTTCTGATGATATATCGAATGCTAAAATTAATCAGAAGCCTATTTTAAATATTACTTATAATGTTGATGCTTTAAATGTTACTATTGAAGGAAGAGTAATTGATTATGATGGAACAATATCTAAAGTAAAAATTGATTGGGGCGACAATAAAATTGACATACTATTAGAATCTGAATTTTTAAATATTGAAGAAAGCCATACTTATTTAAATCCTGCACCTTATAATATTTTAATAACTACTATCGATAATGATGGAGATAGTACAAATCAATCTTTATCGCTTGTTGTAGATTTTAAAGATGTTTCTCTTGATAATATTAAAGAATCTATGTTTAAGACCTCCGACAACGAATATCTTATTCTTACAGTAAATTTACATACTTATCAAGAAAATATGCAAAATGAAAAGTTTCACATGTTAACTGAAGCTATTGGTAAAATGGATATTGATTTCATAGCCTTTCAAGAATGTGCGCAAAATAAATCGGCAAGTATATATGAAGGGATAATCCGTGAAGATAATATGGCTTTAATTATTTCGAATAATTTAAAAGAAAATTATGATGTGGATTATAATTTTGTGTGGAACTGGGCTCATTATGGCTGGGATGTATGGGAAGAAGGAGTAGCAATATTATCAAAATATCCTTTGCAGGCTTCTGAAGACAAATATATATCAACTAGTACAAATACAAGTAATATTGCCTCGAGAAAAGTAATATATGGTGCATATCTAATTCCTGAAGGTAAGATTAATATATTTTCTGCACATACACATTGGCGTACTTCTGAAACCGATGAAGAACAAAACAAGCAGATTAAAAATGTTAAACAAATGGTTGAAGAAAAAGAAGCCTTAAATTCGGTTATTGCAACATTTGTATGTGGCGATTTTAATGGTAATCCAACAAGCGATTATCCTTGGAGTGAAGGCTATAATACCATGGTTAACAATGGTGTTTTTGTTGATACTTACCTTGAAATATATCCTGATGCAAACACTAAACCTGCGCAAAGTATATACAATACAATTGGAGGAACATATCCCGGAAGAATCGATTATATTTTTATGAAAAATAATACCTCCCTTAAAGTATTAGATTCTCAGATTATTTTTACCGATGATATTATTGGTAAAATATCTGACCATAACGCAGTTCTTACCAAAGTTGGTTTTATACAATAAGAGTAATATCTGAGCTTTGTTAGTAGAGATATTTGCTTACAATAGATGTTTTTTTATTTGTTTAATATCTGTGTTATATCTTAAATATAAGTCTTGCCGTGAATATAAAATAACAAAAAAAGAATAGAGAAAATCATTTTTAAGATATGATTTACAATTGCTAATTAAGTAATGAAGAAAAACCAACGTCTCGGATAAAAATATCGATTTAAATTCAATTTTTGTCATGTACTTAGATTGATTAATGCAGAAAAGAGTAATCTTGTATTATAAGTTAGTTATTTTGATTATTGGGTAAAAGGTACTTTAAATTTTACTTTAAAAGCTGTTTTTAAAGTTTATAGCGATAGTGATACTGAATAATTAAACCTAGCATAAAAAACAATATATCGAACATTATAATTTTAAACTTATTACTATCGAAAACTTAAATTCAAGTAGTAAATACAACTTTTTGGAGAACTAAAAAGAAGACTTCAGAAATTTTTAATTTCTGAAGTCTTCTTCTTTTCGATAGTATTTTACTTATTCATAAACATTTTTATATCTTCTTCTACTGTACCAATACCGGTGAGTCCGAATTTTTCGTTCAGCACTTTAGCAATATTTGGCGAGAAGAAAGCAGGTAATGTTGGTCCTGTATGAATGTCTTTAATACCTAAGTACAGTAAAGCAAGTAAAACAATAACAGCTTTTTGTTCGTACCAAGCAATATTAAATTCAATCGGCAAATCGTTAATATCGTTAAGTTCGAATACTTCTTTTAGTTTTAGAGCAATAATAACAAGCGAGTAAGAATCGTTACATTGTCCGGCATCTAACACACGTGGGATACCATTAATATCGCCAAGTTGAAGTTTATTGTAACGATATTTTGCACAGCCGGCAGTTAAAATTACAGTTTCTTTTGGAAGTTGTTCTGCAAATTCGGTATAGTAATTTCTGGTTTTGTGGCGACCATCACAACCTGCCATAACAAAGAATTTCTTTATTGCTCCTGTTTTAACAGCATCTACTATTTTATCGGCTAATTTTATTACCTGATTATGAGCAAAGCCTCCAACAATTTCTCCTTTTTCTATTTCGGTAGGTGCCTTACAAGTTTTTGCCAACTCAATAATCTCTGAAAAATCTTTAGCTTTACCATCTTCTCTGTCTGCTATATGTACAAATCCCGGGAATCCTGACGAACCGGTAGTAAATACTCTATCGGCATAAGTCGATTTTTTCGAAGGAGGAACAATACAGTTTGTTGTAAAAAGAATTGGCCCATTAAAACTTTCAAATTCTTCTTTTTGTTGCCACCATGCATTTCCGTAGTTACCAATAAAATGCGAATATTTTTTTAACTCGGGGTAATAATTTGCCGGTAACATCTCACCATGAGTATAAACATCGATACCTGTTCCATCTGTTTGTTTTAACAAATCTTCCATGTCCCTAAGATCGTGACCACTAATTAGGATACCTGGTTTATTGCTAACTCCGATATTTACTTTTGATATTTCGGGATTACCATAAGTTGTTGTGTTTGCTTTATCTAGAAGCGCCATACCATCAACTCCAAACTTACCTGTTTCGAGAACTAATGCAATTAATTCGTCGACACTTAAATTATCGTTAGTAGTATCGGCAAGAGCTTTTTGCATAAAAGCATAAATAGAATGTTCTACATATCCAAGAACAAAAGCATGCTCAACATAGGCAGCTAATCCTTTTAAACCATAGATAACCAACTCACGCAAGCCTCTAATATCTTCGTTCTCTGTAGCTAAAACACCTATTGAGTCATTCTTAGCTTCGAATTCTTCAACAGTATTTCCTGTCCATGTAGCAGATTCATGTAGATTTTCAGGAATAATGCCTCCTGCTTTTACATAAGCATCTTTAATTTCTTCGCGAAGTTTTAAACCTTCTCTAATAGCTTCTATAAACCTATCTTTATCGAAATTGGCATTTGTGATTGTCATAAATAAACCATCGAAAACAAGTTTATTTACTTTATCGTTTTCAATACCAAACTCACGAGCTTTAGTGCTATAGATTGATATTCCTTTTAATACAAAAATCAAAAGATCTTGCATATTTGCTACATCTTCTTTTTTTCCACAAACACCGGCAACTGTGCAACCTGTGTTTTTTGCTGTTTCTTGACATTGATAACAAAACATACTCATAGTAAATTATTTTTATGTTAGTAATTACAAATTTAGTATTAAATGCATTTAAAGTCAAGGGTATAAAAAATCATTTTTTAAAGAACATTTTCCGTAAGCATAGCTATAAAAAATATATTTTAAGAAACATTAAAATACCCTATTTTTATTATATCATTAATTATTTATTGAATCCTGTTTCAGAATTTTTCTCTCCAAATTTCT
>CAZDCZ010000133.1:0-3601 GCA_964504155.1 uncultured Bacteroidales bacterium
TACAATATTCAAATGACATTTCATTTTGTTGTTAAAAAAATAATAAATTTGTAAAAAAATATAATTATGAATTCAAATAACTCAGATTTTACAGATTTAAATATACAATCAAAGCAAAAACTATACATAGAAACCTATGGCTGCCAGATGAATGCCGCTGATAGCGAAGTTGTTATTTCGATATTACAAGATAATGGTTATCAAACTACTGAAAATATAGATGACGCAGATGTTATTTTGGTAAATACTTGTTCGATACGAGAAAATGCAGAACAAAGGGTTTGGGGCAGACTAGATGTTTTTAAACACTTAAAAAAGAAAAAACCTGAATTAATAGTTGGTGTTATTGGTTGCATGGCAGAGCGCTTAAAAGAAGAAATAATTAAGAAAAAGAAAATAGTTGATTTAGTTGTAGGTCCCGATGCATATAGAGATTTACCAACACTTCTAGAAACATCTGAAACAGGTCAAAAAGTTGTAAATGTACTTTTATCGAAAGAAGAAACTTATGATGATATTAATCCTGTTCGTTTGGATAAAAATCACGTTTCGGCTTTTGTTTCGATAATGCGAGGATGCAATAATATGTGTACTTATTGTATTGTTCCATATGTTAGAGGAAGAGAAAGAAGCAGAGATCCTGAAACAATAATTAGAGAAATAAAAGAAATACTTGAATTGGGTTATAAAGAAGTAACTCTATTAGGTCAGAATGTAGATTCTTATTACTGGAAAACTACCGATTCAAATAATCATCATCACGAATTAACTTTTGCTCAATTATTAGAGAAAGTTGCAAAAATAAGTCCCGATTTACGAATACGTTTCTCAACATCTCATCCAAAAGACATTTCCGACAATGTATTATATACAATGGCTATGTATAATAATATATGTAATCATATTCACCTGCCGGCACAATCGGGAAGCACTAAAGTCTTAAAATTAATGAATAGAAGTTATACTCGGGAAGAATATATGAATAAAATAATGGCTATTAAAAAAATTCTTCCAGAATGCGCTATTTCAACAGATATGATGACAGGTTTTTGCGACGAAACAGATGATGACCATAAAGAAACATTATCGCTTATGAGATGGGTAAATTATGATTATGCCTATATGTTTAAATACTCGGAACGTCCAGGGACAATGGCTGCAAAGAAACTTAGCGACAACGTGCCTGAAGAAATAAAGTCGAGACGTCTGACAGAAATTATTGATCTTCAAAATAAACTATCAAAAACTAGTAAAAAACAAGATATAGGTAAAATTTTCGAAGTACTTGTAGAAGGAACATCAAAAAGATCGAATGATAATCTTGTTGGAAGAAATTCGCAAAACAAAGTTATTGTTTTTCCTCGTGAAAATTTTCAAACAGGCGATTACGTAAGCGTTAAGATAGAAAAAACTACTTCTGCCACATTAATAGGATATGCTGTAAAAACAATTATTAAAACAGCTTATTAAAAAACTCCTTTCTTGAAAATTCAAATTATTTTAAAAGTAATTTGAATTTTCTATTAACCTGAGTTCGATATAAGAAATATATACAGCTTTAAGCGAGGCTTTTATAGACAAGTCATATTTTTGCAGTACTAATGGGTTAATTCAAGAAAATACAAGGAAGTATATAAGCGTCTCGCTAAAGCCCAAAGAGAAAGGGTGTAGCAGACAATCTTTAGAATATAAACACTTTGAAATAATTCATTATTACTTCAGGTTTTATATCCAAAATCTTACCTACTATACATCTTTCTGTATGACATCCTTATATCGAACTCAGGTTATTACATTTTTTAGCAAAACATTTTCTTATCTAGATATCTAAAATTGTTGATACACATCTTAGCTTTAGATAAAAAAAATATTACATTTGCATTTTTTTATAATAAGTTAAATTTAAATCAAATAAGTATTATGTTTATTTTAATGTTGGCAATATTCATTCTGGGATATTTTTTTATTGCTCAAGAGCATGTAATAAAAGTTAATAAAGCTGCAACAGCAATACTGTTAGGTGTAGTAGTTTGGGCTGTTTATATAATAGGAGCTCCAACAATATTACAAAACAATGAATCTTTTCATCACTATTTAAGTAGTCATTCCGAACTTCTCGGAAACAATACAAATGCCTATATTAGTTTTATTGTAAATCACGAAATTGCAGAACATCTAGCAGACATTTCATCGATAATAGTATTCTTGATGGCAGCAATGACAATTGTAGAATTGATAGATGCACATGAAGGTTTTCGAGTAGTAACAGATAGAATTAAAACAACTAATAAAAAAAGATTATTATGGCTTTTGGCACTAATAACTTTCTTTATGTCGGCAGGACTGGACAATTTAACTACATCGATAGTAATGATTACTTTACTTAAGAAATTAATTACCGATAATAAACGACGTTGGTTTTATGCAAGTATAATAATAATAGCTGCAAATGCTGGCGGGGTATGGTCGCCAATAGGAGATATAACAACAATAATGCTTTGGATTGGAGGACAAATTACTGCAAGTAATATAATTTCCAATCTATTTTTGCCAAGTTTTATTTCATTATTGGTTCCTTTATTAATAGTAACGATTAATCTGAAAGGGAATGTTACTCGACCTATAGAAACCGTAAAAAGAGAAAGAGAAGACCTAACATCAAAATTCATACGACAATTTGTATTTTTTCTAGGTGTTTCTTTATTAATAATGGTGCCTGTATTAAAAACATTAATCGGACTACCTCCATACATGGGGATGTTAGGAGCTCTTGGAATATTATGGGTTACTACAGAACTATTACACAAAAGAAAAGATTCTTATATTAAAAGCGAATTAAGCGTAAACACTGCTCTCACTAAAGTAGATTTTTCTAGTATTTTGTTTTTTCTTGGAGTATTACTAGCTGTTGCAGGACTTCAATCGGCAGGACATTTAAGAATTATGTCGCATTTTTTAGATAATAATTTGCATAATATTTATGCAATAAATTTAAGTATTGGTATATTATCGTCTATTATTGACAATGTACCTCTTGTAGCCGGAGCTATGGGGATGTACAATATTGCCGATATTGGTTCTATTGGTTATCAAGCAGCATTTATGCAAAATGGTAGTTTTTGGGAATTTTTAGCTTATTGTGCCGGTACAGGAGGAAGTATTTTAATTATTGGATCGGCAGCCGGTGTTGTTGTTATGGGAATGCTTAATATTAATTTCACTTGGTATTTAAAACGAATCTCCGGACTTGCTTTAATTGGTTATCTTGCAGGTGCAGCAACATATTATTTATTGTCGCTTATATAATTTTCTACAACAAATATTTTATTTTGAATAGCTAAAGGCATAGGATACATTTCTATGCCTTTAGTGTATAAAACGGATCAATTTAAAAAGTTGTGGAAATAAATTTATTAAAATTTTATATTTGCTGTGTTTTGAATATTTTATGTAGAAGTTATCTTTATTCATTTAAAGCAATAGAGAAATGTATTACGCCACGAAGTGGCAACTTATTTCAGCCCAAAGGCAACGCCTTGGGTAAATTGTGTATTATAAAAAATATCGCCCTGTAAAGGGCAGCTTAAAAAAATAAATATTA
>CAZDCZ010000134.1:0-3323 GCA_964504155.1 uncultured Bacteroidales bacterium
AATTGTTAATATATTCGATAGAGCTAAGTGCTGCAACAGTAGCATCCCCAACAGCTGTTGATACTTGTTTGAAACGTTTTTTTATACAATCGCCGGCAGCAAAAACGCCGTTAACACTGGTTTTCATCTCTGTATCGGTAACTATTTCGTTTCTATCTGTTAGTTCTATAAGATTTTTAAATTTATCGGTTCCCGGAACATATCCAACGAAGATAAATACACCATCGATAACAATTTCTGAGAATTCTCCCGATTTAAGATTTTCTATTTTTATTTTATTAACCGATTGACCACCCAAAATTTCGCGAGGTTCCGATTCCATAATAAAATTTATTTTCGGATTTGCTTTAGCTTTATCTACATAATATTGAGTAGCCTGAAAATGGTCGAATTGATGTATTATAGTAACCTTACTTGCATATTTTGTTAAAGAATCGGCTTCTTCTAATGCAGAATTTCCACCCCCAATAACAACAATTTCTTTGTCGGTATAAAAGTCGCCATCGCAAGTTGCACAGTAAGAAACGCCTTTGCCCTTAAACTCGTCTTCACCTTTAATGCCAAGCGACCGCGGCTTTCCTCCTGTTGTAATAATAACAGATTTTGCCTTGTAAGTATCTTTCGAGTTTACTTCTATTTCTTTAATATCGTTATTAAGATTAATATTGGTGATATTTAAGTTTGCTTTTATCTTACAACCAAAACTTTTGGCTTGCTTTTTCATTGTATTTATAAGCTGGTAACCCGGAATAGTTTCAACACCAGGATAGTTGGCAATTTCGTGAGTTAGTATTACTTGTCCCCCTGTTGTTCCCTCATTTAAAATCAGTGTTTTTAGTCTTGCTCTCGAGGTGTAGATACCTGCAGATAAACCTGCAGGTCCGGCACCAAGAATAATTACATCAAAAATTTCGTCCATAATTATTAATTTATTTATTCAGCTTTTCCAAAATTGTCGTTAAGAATTTCTGTTATTTGATCCATATCTTGAATACTGGTTGTTGCTTTTACAACTTTTCCGTTTTTGTAATACATTGTAAATGGTAATCCCATAAAACCTGCACATTCAGGAGCATTACGTATTACGTGTGCATCAGGAATATCAAATTCCATATCGGCAAATTTTACATTTGTATAGTCGTCTTCTATTTCTTCCATTATATCGTAAACAGGAAGACACATTGGACCCATTCTACCGGCACAAATCATTACATTTTCGTTTTCCTCGATAAATTTTTTGTGTTCGTCAGCACTTTCAATGTGCTTTAAATTAGTCATTAACATAGTTATGTTTTTTAAATTAAAATTCAACAATAAAAACATCTACATATCAATATATATGCCAGTGTAGATAAGTGGTAAAATTGACATAGAAAATTTATTGAAGGAATATAATTATATTACGAATTTGTATGAGCCGCAGATAAATTATGACAAATTGACATTTAGGTTTATACCCCAACCCGACCCGTCAGGGTCTGAAAGACCTGACGGAGTCTTAAATTAATTTACAAATAAAATTTCGAAATCTCCGGCGGAGTCTTAAATTACTAATTGTTTACCAAAACAAAGGCTCCCCAATAAAATGATGCATTATATTGTTTTTTTATTTTTTATTGAGACCATAGCTTCTTTGTTTACAAGTATAGGAGAGTTATTTTTGATGCAATTAATACAGATATGTTGTAAAACATATAGCGGGGGGTAAAACTAAAAATTTCAATTAATTTCGTATTTGAAATTTCAATTAAATAGTATTGCAATACTTTAAATTTAATTATTAATTTAAAAAAAAGTCACAAAATGAAAAAATTTACAAAAATTATTCTTGTATTTGCCATTTTTAGTTCAGCACTTGCTGTAAATTTAACATTTAGTAGTAATGGTAATTTAAAAGTTGAAAAAGCTACTGCATCTGCTGCAAAAGATGGAATACCAGATGCTTGTTTCGACGAAGGTTGTTGTTACGGTATGTTACCTATGTTTGTAGAAGATGAAATAATTTGCACACCCCAATAATTACTATTATATTATTACCAGTCATTATAAACAATTAATGACTGGTATTTTTATTATTTAATAAATTATATTTCATGATTAAAAGACTTACTTTAATACTGATAGTTGTGTTTTTTGTTTCTTGTAATAAAGACAAGAAAAATTACACATTTAGCGAGTTTCCAAAGACAGAGAAGTTAGAGAGTGTTGATAAATATGGATCTAATCTTCCCTACAAATTCAATCATATTGTTACCGATGGTAAATACATTTTTACTACACACTCTGCAGGGAAAAGTGTATTAGAAATATTTGACGGAAATGATTTCAAGCATATTTTATCTGTTGGAAATACCGGTAAAGGACCTAATGAAATTGTAAGTCCGGCAGGATTATATATAGACGATGGAAATATATATATATATGATTTTGGTAAAAGAAGAATATCATATTATGAGATAGACAAATTATTTCAATTAGAAACTCCCCAATTACATACTTTTTTAAAAGAGCTACCTGACGAAATAGGATATTTGTCTGACTATAAAATAGATAGCAAGAAAAAACTTTTGTATGCAAGTGTGGGATGCTCTCATATGTTAACTGTTTTTAATAAAAATGGAATAAAAATAAATGAAATAGGAGATTATATTTATACAAAAAAAGAAGATGAACCATGCTGGGGAGTTGCAACATTGTTTCAAAACAAATTTATTATTTCGGAGAAACATAACAGATTGATATTTTCTTTCAATTTTTGGGATAAAATATTGGTAATGGATACCTGTGGTAAAACTATAAGAAAAACAGTAGGTCCGGATTTTATTGAACAACACCATACTTTTGTGCCAAAATATGGATGGAGACATACTTCAAAAGATTTACACGCATATGGTTATAAACCATTAATTTATGATGATCATATATTTTCACTATATTCTGGTTTACCTGCTACTAGGCGTGTAGATTATAGTATAGTGCCCAACTATTTTCGACAATTATTTGTTTTTGATATTAATGGGATTCCGGTTGTAAAATACGATTTAGACATGGAAGTAACTAAAATTATAATTCTTAATAATAAGTTAGTTGCAATTCCGGCAGAGAATGATTATTTATTTGCAGTGTACGATTTACCTAAATTCTAATTTTAATGAAACGATTTGTAAAATTTAATATTTTTTTTATTGGAATTTTGTTTAGTTTCTTTGCTTGCATACAAGAGAAATCATCGCAAGAAAAATCTGATAATATTATTGATAAACATATTGAGTTGCCAGATAGTTCATTAATAATAACAAAATCGGGAATTAAAAAAATTAATT
>CAZDCZ010000135.1:0-3301 GCA_964504155.1 uncultured Bacteroidales bacterium
TTTATACATAGCCCTTTCTCCAGTTAATATTTTTAGGGGGTTTACATCTTTGCTTAAAATATTTATGGTTGAGTAGCCTAAAACCATGTCGGATTCCTGATTAATTAAGGGGTTTACGATTTGTTTAATATATCCATCGACTATCGTAGTTTGATCTGCATCAATAAATGCAATGATTTCATTTGTTGCATTCTCAACACCTATCGCCATAGCATATCCTTTCCCTTTATTTTCTTTAAAATGGATGTCGGTTATTTCAAATTTTATTTTTAGTCCCTCAATTATTTTCTTAGTATTATCAGTAGAACCATCATTTATAACAATTATCTCACCTACCATTTCTGATTTTGAAACAGATATTATTACATCCTTTATGGTTTTTTCTTCGTTATATACACATATTATTGCTGAAGTTTTCATAATTATTTTATATTATTTTGTGAAATTATTTTGTGTTTTTCTTTTCCATATTACTATATTATTTGTAGAATATTTTGAGTTATATGGAAGGCAAAATAAATAATTGTAACTGAATATAATGGAATGGTCATATATTTTAATATTTTTCTTTTTACATCGGTTTTTGCTGCTTTTTTTACAAATAATAATGAAATGTATTGACAGGACAATGTTCCAATAGCAAAGAAAAGGCTGAAAAGTGTGTAGTGTAATAAATCATGATGAGAAATAAATTTCTGATTTATCAAAACGGAAATGCTAAGCCAAAAAGCAAGGCTCATCGGATTGAAAATGTGATAGCTTCCTACCATAACTATATTTTTCAATAACAACTTTTCATCAAATTTAAGTTTCTCATTTGTTACAATTGCTTTTGCTGCATGTCTTTTATCACGTCTAGATTTAATGATAGGCAGGATAAATTCCTTTGCCCCAATATAGGAGAGGAAAACAAGACCTACTATTTGAAGACCCGTTTTTATCCATGGGTTTATTGCCCCAATAGAAATAGTTCCAATTAAGAAAAATTCGCATAAGATAAAATCAGCGATACTTGATAAAATAGCAATGGAAAAACCATGCCAGAACCCTCTGTTAATGGCTCTATTTAACATCATTTGCCCTAAGGGTCCAAGTGGGACAGAAATAATTAATCCGAGTCCAAAAGCGATTAATATCATATTTCCCTTTTGAATTTGTTAATAGCAATATTAGCCGCATTTCTTCCGGTCTCAATTATTTCTTCCGACTTATAAAAGTCGAATGTTCCAAATGCTTGTTTCGAAACATTGATCGTAATATCCGGCTGATATTGTTGTAAAGTCAATTCTGATATCTTATGCAACATTATACTCGACGTTTTGTTTAGTAAATTAAAATATCCCACATGATCTTTATTATTTTTAGGAATAATGTGATTTATTTTTTTATAAATAGCGTTGAGATACCTTGATTGACTTTTAAGATCGATCTTTTCTACTGTTTCTTTTTTTTCAGGAAGAGGTATTCGGGCATTAACATTTACAACGATCAATAAATCGGCGGGATTATGCTCAACTCTATTAATCGGAATAGGATTGAGAATTCCGCCATCAATCAATTGCCAATTATTTAATTTAAATGGAACAAAGACAGAAGGAATAGAAATTGATGCCCTAATTGCTTCATACAGACTACCTGATGTGAAAACAATTTCTTGTTCGGTTAAAACATCCGTTGCAACAGCAGAATATGGAATTTTTAAATCTTCAATATTAATATCAGGAATCATCTTCTTCATTTCTTTTATGATTTTATCGCCCTTTACAATACCTGAAGTATTAATCGTAAAGTCAACCAAATTAAAAACATCCATTTTGTCCAACGAACACATCCATTTTTTATAAACACCAAGCTTTCCTGTAGCATACATTCCTCCCACTAAAGCACCCATAGATGTTCCTGCAATTGAATTTATTTTAAAACCTTGTTTTTCGAGTTCTTCAACTACTCCAATATGCGCAACCCCTCTTGCGCCACCACTTGATAATACTAATGAAACTTTTTTTTTCATACTTATTGAAATTAAAACTTTGAGATGTATTGAATTTGCATTTACCAGAAAAGTAAATTTAGACAATTAACTCATTAAAAGCTCATTTACTATTGTTTCAATTTTCTTACAGTAAACTCATCATCACTTAATCCTTGATCGTATTTCACATCAAACATTAACATTTTTGTTTTATGATTTTTCTTTAAGTCCATCATGGTCATTTCCTATTTTTACATAAACCGATTTGCCTTCTTTTATTTTCTTATTTCCTTTATCATAAAATTCTGCCGAAATTGGATAAAAATACGTTTTATGAACCTTCATAATTACTTTTGACTAAGATGATTTTTTTGATATTGGAGTTAATTCTAATACATGCGCACCTCCTTCTGTTTTGAGCAATTTAGGAGTGTGCTTCTCTTAATTGAGCTTCGTATTCCATATCATTATAAGAAAAATTTGTTCCTGCAAATTTTTGGCTTTTCACACTTGATGATATTCTACGTTCTTTTCCGGCTTTGTCGATTAATACAATTTTTGTTTTTCCCATCATATCTTTAGGAGAATACATCACATTGTCTACCCTTTATAAAATAGTATTTGCATCTTGTGCATTTGCACTAAATCCTAATAAAAGAAATAATGCACTTACTGCTATTAATAATTTTACTGTTTTAATTTATATTTTAATGTTTATTAATTAAATTTTTATAAACCATACACAACTGATCGCACTTTCTGTGCCCGATCCCAGTGCGATAATGTATTATCAAATTCCTGATAATGTATAGGTTTACTTATATTTACTTTAATAGTTTTTCCTCTTTTTCGAAACAATTCCCTTGGCAGAAGAACCAATTCAATATTTAATTTGATTTTAAATATTTGCCTGATGATATAAATAAAATAAAATAGATATGTGTTTCGTCCATAAAACCTGATTGGAACTACTTTTCTTTGATTTAAAATTGCTTTGGTAACAAAACTTTTTTTCCAAAATTTATCTTGTATCTTAAATTTGTGAATACGTGAAACCAATCCAAAAGGGAAGTGTGTAATGGGAACATCGGATGCAAAAACTTCGTTTAATTCAATAAAATGTTTTTTTGAGTTTTTGCCAAATACACTAACATTTACTATTATTGGCCTTATATTCGGTACAAACATAAATGCCTCGTTACCTATTGCTTTTAATTTCCCGTATTTATTACCAACTATATTTGTAAGTATTAACCCATCTAATAACCCAAATGGGTGATTGGCAACGAAAAAACATTTCCCATTCTCAGGGAGGTTCTCAATTCCGTT
>CAZDCZ010000136.1:0-3262 GCA_964504155.1 uncultured Bacteroidales bacterium
CCTATATACGTGTATGAAACAGATTATAAAAGAATATCTAATAAACAGATGTCTCCACAAGGCAACAATGTGTTTTTTTCAATTGTTGATTGTTTTATGTAATAGAATTTAGCGTATTTGCCAATTCCGATGTTAAGTTTTTTCTCGAATACTTGTCAATATTGTTTGATTCGATTGACAAATCGGAGTTTTTGTATTTTTCGAAGAACGATAATAATGTATTTTCAATTTTTTTCGAATCATTAAAATCAATAATTACGCCGGCATTTGTTTCGTCAAGTATTTTTGCAGCATCACCATCGGTTGGGCCAATAGCCAATATTGGTCTTTTGGAAGCCATATATTCGAAGAATTTTCCGGTAAGAATGCCTTTTGCATTTTTTGTTTGGTTTATTACTAAAAGTAAAATTTGTGCCGATTGTTGTATTGTACTTATTTTGTCATGCGAAACATAATCTACCTTGTTTACAAAGTTTATTAAATTGTGTTTTTCTAATGAATTTGTTACAGAATAATCGCATTTCCCAACTAATTTTATTTCCAGATATTTAGCAAAATCGTTATTCGTAGTTACTAATTTGCCTAATGTTTTCCATAATATTTCAGGATTTCTTGATTTTGGCATGCTTCCTATATGAACAATAGAGAATTTCTTATCTAAAGAAATATTTGAATTATTAATATCGGAATTATCAAAGCCATTTGTAATAATCTTAACATCAGTAGCTCCAAGTTTTAAAAATTCATTTTTTAATGTTTCTCCAACCGATAAAATATAGTTAGCGTTTTGTAAAACCTTTTTTTCTAGTTTATGATGTTTTCTATTGGCAAGCTTTGTTAATAGTAAATCATTGTAGAAATCGATATTTGTCCAAGGGTCTCTAAAATCGGCTATCCATGGTATGTTTAGTTTTTTTTGTAATTGCATGGCAATTAGGTGCATACTGTGAGGTGGTCCTGTAGATATAATAATGTCAACCGGATTATTAGTAAGGTATTTTAATAAGAATTTTATCGATGGTTTAATCCAAAATTTTCGGGCATCGGGAATAAAGAAATTTCCTCTTATCCACACAGAAATTTTCTCTGTAAATTTGGGTTTCTTGCCTTCCGACAAGAATCCGACATTAATTTTCTGATTATTTTTTTGTCCAATAAATTTCTTATACCAAATATATGGTTCCCAAATTTTTCGTTTAATTACTGTTGTTTCTTGTGATATGTCTTTTTGTAAACTTTCGTCGATAACGGGGATTTCACCATTATCGGGAGTGTAAATTATTGGTTCCCATCCATATTCAGGCAGGTATTTTGTAAATTTCAACCAACGTTGAACACCTGCACCACCACTAGGTGGCCAGTAATAAGTTATTATTAATACCTTTTTGTTCTTAGCACTGCTCAATATTTCGGGTTTTATTATTTAACAATTTTTAAATTTACATTATTTGTTGAAATTATCATAATACGGCAGTTGAGTATATTAAAATGCGACAGTTGAGTTTGTCGAAACTGTCGCATTATTGTTACTTATCTTGTTGTGATACGCTTACTGAACTTGTCGAAGTAATAATTATAACACCTTATTCAACAAATTCTTCATGCTTACCTTCTCGTTAACAATAGTTGCTAGCTTAGAAATATCTATTCTTTCCTGATTCATAGTATCTCTATCTCTTAATGTAACAGTATTGTCTTCTAAGGTTTGATGGTCGACAGTAATACATAATGGAGTTCCAATAGCATCTTGTCGTCTGTATCTTTTACCTATCGAATCTTTTTCTTCGTACTGACAATTAAAATCATATTTTAAATCATTGAGAATATCTCTTGCTTTTTCGGGTAATCCGTCTTTTTTAACTAATGGAAGAACGGCTAGTTTAACAGGAGCTAATGCCGGTGGGATTCTTAATACAACACGTTGATCGGTTTTTCCGTTATCTTTTTTAATTTCTTCTTCGTCGTACGATGAGGTTAAAACAGTAAGGAACATTCTGTCGAGTCCGATTGATGTTTCTACTACGTATGGTACATAACTTTCTTCTGTTTCGGGGTCGTAATATTGTATTTTCTTACCCGAAAATTCTTGATGTTGCGATAAATCGAAATCTGTACGAGAATGAATTCCTTCAAGTTCTTTAAATCCGAAAGGAAATTCAAATTCTATATCGTAAGCGGCATTTGCATAATGAGCAAGTTTGTCGTGTTTGTGCAAACGATATTTGTTATCAGGAATTCCAAGTGCTTTATGCCAATTTACTCTAAGCTCTTTCCAATGGTCGAACCATTTTTTCTCTTCTCCCGGACGCACAAAAAATTGCATTTCCATTTGTTCGAATTCTCGCATGCGGAAAATGAATTGTCGTGCAACAATTTCGTTTCTAAAGGCTTTACCTATTTGTGCAATCCCGAAAGGAAGTTTCATTCTTCCGGTTTTCTGGACGTTAAGATAATTTACAAATATTCCTTGTGCTGTTTCAGGACGTAAATATATTTTATTTGCTCCCTCCGAAACAGAGCCAAGTTTTGTGTCGAACATAAGATTAAACTGTCTTACTTCGGTCCAGTTTTTCGATCCCGAAACCGGACAAGCAATCCCACACTCATCAATAAGTGCTTTTAAATCGTCAAGCTTGTCGTTCTCAAGAGCACTAACCATGCGAGAAGTAATGTTATGTATCTTTTCTTTATTTGCTAAAACTCTTGGGTTAGTATTTAAAAATTGTTCTTTTTCGAAATCCTCGCCAAATCTTTTTTCGGCTTTTGTAACTTCCTTATCAATTTTTCCTTGAATTTTTTGGATGTAATCTTCAATTAATTCATCGGCACGATATCTTTTTTTCGAATCTTTATTGTCAATCATTGGGTCGTTAAATGCAC
The DNA here is from genome assembly GCA_964504155.1 of uncultured Bacteroidales bacterium. GTDB lineage: Bacteria > Bacteroidota > Bacteroidia > Bacteroidales > UBA12077 > CAZDCZ01. The sequence continues at coordinate 2,881 of CAZDCZ010000136.1, forward strand.
CTAAATGGCCCGATGCTTCCCATATTTTGGGATGCATAAAAATGGCTGAGTCTATTCCTACAATATTCTCGTTTAGCTTAACCATTGAATCCCACCAGTATTTTTTTATGTTATTCTTTAATTCAGAACCATTCTGTCCGTAATCATATACTGCACTTAATCCATCGTAAATTTCACTCGATTGAAATATAAATCCATATTCTTTTGCATGAGCAATAAGTTTTTTGAAAAGATCGTCTTGAACCATAATTTTATATTAATTAGAGATATTTAATAATTTCACAAAAATAGCTTAAATAGTTTTTCTATCATAGAAAAATATAAATCCTTATATGATAATTTTCATGAACTTGTTTTTCAAGTATATTTTAAACAATTTACT
>CAZDCZ010000137.1:0-3144 GCA_964504155.1 uncultured Bacteroidales bacterium
TAATAAAATCGTTTTTTTGTTGAGTTTGGAAATAAAACAGGAATATTGTCAACAATAAGAATATTATCCCTATTTATAGCCTTGCACGATAAATTAAATATAATCTTATTTGAATATGTAGTTTTGCTATCTAACTCGGCAACAATACTTTCTTTAATTCTATCGGATACATTAAAAATATACGATAAGTGATAAAAAATATAATTTATTTGATTAGTTGTAAGAGCACTACTCATCTTTAACAATATTTAAAATAATTTCACTTATTTTTCGAGCAACAAGTTTGTGTCCTTCTATTGAATAATGCACACCATCGGGATAATGTTTCTTTGAAACCAAACAACTTAAATCAATATAATTATGAGAATATTCATTTACAATATCGAACATTATTTTGTTGTATTCTTTATGTTTCTTTGTAGATCCAGGTAATTCATTTTCAACTCTTTCGTTTGCTATATTTATTGGCAAAACAATTATTTTAGCATTAGTTTCTTTAGTCAAAGACTTTATTAAACCAGTAAAATATTTCTTATACTGGTTTGATGACATCCAACTTCTTTTGAATCTTAATCTAACAAGAAAAGGTCTAAATTTTATTATAATAACTCTATATAAGAATTTTATAACATTATAAAAAAAACTATCTTTTTTGCTGCTTGCAAGTCTATAAAACCACAATGGAATTTCTCTTGTAGACGCATCAACTACACCTAAATTAATAATAAAAAATTCAGGAAATGTATTTACAAAATTATCAATATTTATTATTGAATTATATATTGTAGTTGCACCTAAAGCCTTATTAGTAACTATAATATTTGTTTCCGAAAGATTTTTATTAAGAATTTCTTCTAGGTATTTACAATAATTCTTATTTAATGGATATATCTCAGAAGGACGAGTTCGAAGTGCCACTGAATTTCCAATAATAGTAATTTTTATATTTTTCATAGAAACAATTCTATTATGACTTTAGTTCAGAAAATACAAAATCATGTTTTTCTACTTTACAAATATAATTTCTTTCTTCCAAAATATTTGTAATAATAGGAATAACAGATTTGTTGTTTTTTGAATATCGCGCAGCAATTGCAATATGTTTTGGTTTATATTTTCTCAAACCTTCTAGGGCTTCAACTTCTACACCATTAAGCTGAATTAACATAAAGTCGATATTTTTAATATCGTTTTCACTTAAAATATTGTCTAATGAATCAACAGATATTTTTAATTTATCTTCCTGATTATAATTTAATTCAACACTTCCTGATTGATTATCTCCCTTTTTACGATTAAATATCAATTCGCTTCTTTCTTTCCAAACTCCCTTTGGGACAATTATAACATTCTCAAGATTATTTCCTTCAATATTTTTTTTAAGAATCTTTAAATTATCCGGCATTGGTTCAATGGCTATTACTTTCCCGTTTTTTTTAACTTTCTCTGAGAGATATATTGTATAATGCCCCATATAAGCACCCATTTCGGCAATAACATCACCAGCTTTTGTTTTGTAATATAATTCTTTTCGTGGACCTCCCAGCATCAAACCCCTTTCTACATATCTAATAATAATATCATTTGCAACTATAAAACATTCGAAAGGTAATTTTGATTTTATTTTAGCAGGTAACAAATTGTAATATTTTTTATGCTTTTTGTTACTTTTTATACCATAAAAAATTGGTCCTTCTTTTAACCTAACAAAAGGGGTTTTATCGGAATCTATTCCGGCATGTTCAATTTTTAATTTCGATATTTTTCTAATCAGAAATAATCTATTCCAAATATAATTTAAATCCACGATTTGCATTTTATGTTATTTTTTTATTAAAAAATGATAGAGCTCTTAACATCCACGATTCTGACCAACGCATATATGGTGTTTTGTCAATCTTCCCATTTTTATATAATCTATAATAAAAGAAGCCTTTGTCGTCATATAAATTTTGTACAGTCCAATTCGCAATTTTCATAGCAATATCATTCAACTCTGGTTTTCTTTTACCTATAATACAAAGAGTAATAATTGCTTGGGCACAACTCTGAATATCTATCGGATACATTACCTTATTAGTCATTTTCGGCACATTCTCTTTATTAAACAGATTTTTTAAATAATATTCCAAGCCTTTATCAAGTATATTATCATTTTTAAATTCTGCTCCTAAATAGTTCCTGATTACTTCAAATGATTCTAATATAAATCCTGTATGATAATTATCAATTCTTCCTACAATTTTATCCGGTGGAGCCCAATAAAACCATGAACCATTTTCATTTTGATGAGAAATGGTAAAGTTCATTGACTTTAATCCCATATTTTTAAATTGTTCAATCTTTGAATGGCTCCAAGTTCTAATTAAAGTTGCAGCAATCAACATATTAGCATTATGGATATTGTAATTATCCAAACTAGTATAGCTAAAACAAATGTTATTATTTTCATCTTCTTTCCACTGAAGATCGTTAATGAAAAAATTACACGACTCAATTGCTATTTCAAGATATTTACTTTCTTTTGTTATTTCATATGCATCAAGAAAAGCATTAGCAACCTGAGTAGTTACAGTAGCACGCGGTGTAAATGCAGGTATTAGTTTACGCGAATACCAATTATAAGGTTGTCCCCAACAATAATTTTTATATCCTTTTGATGGGTTATTCTCAAGCCAATTTAATATATCTATTGCTTTATCGAGATATTTCTTTTCTTTAGAAATACTATAATTTGCTAAATAAGACCTAGCTATTAAGGCATTAGCTTGAGGAAAAGTCTGTTTTTTTACACGAAAAATCTTACGAAAAAAATTTGTATATTTTTCTGATAGAATAATAAAGGGAGCTGTAATAATTTTATTAAATCTCGATTTCTGACTATGCTTTATTATTCTAATGTAATTTTTTTGAGACTTAATGTCTAATACATCATAACTTAAGGGATTTTCTTCAATCCATTTTAAGAGTCTCGAAAATATATTGTTTGAAATAAAATTCATGTATTAAACAATAATTTATAAGTTATAATTATATTTTTGTGCTAATTTTCCACAAATTTTTAAAAAATCCGTTTTATTATTCTCATCCCAATTTTCATACTTAGGAAATGCTCCTTGTTTTTGAATATTCGATTTTCTTATT
>CAZDCZ010000138.1:0-3111 GCA_964504155.1 uncultured Bacteroidales bacterium
TTTAAATTCTCCCAATACCACCCACAAGCATTCTCTAGTCCTTTTCTAATATCATACTGAGGATTATATCCTAAGATTTCTTTTCCTTTATCGATATTGGCTAAAGAATGAGGAATGTCTCCTGCTCGATTTTTTCCGTGAATAACTTTAACATCAGCTATTTTTGAATCGTATTCCGATAAATTTTCTATTAACACTTCGCATAATTCGTTCAAGTCTGTTCTTTGTCCGTAAGCAACATTAAAAACACTTGCACTACCATTCTCTACCGATTTAATTTTATCGTAAGAGACAATTGCTGCTAATTGATTTGCTTGAATTACATTATCGATATATGTAAAATCGCGTGAATATGTGCCGTCTCCATTAATCACAGGACTTTCATGCTTCATTAATTGCATTACAAATTTAGGTATTACTGCCGCATAAGCTCCATTTGGATCTTGTCTTCTACCAAAAACATTAAAGTATCGCAAACCGATAGTTTCAATACCATAAATATCGTTAAAATTTTTCGCAAAAATTTCATCAGCATATTTTGTTATTGCATAAGGCGAAAGTGGGTTACCAATAATATGTTCTACTTTTGGCATATTAGTAGAATCGCCATAAGTAGAAGAACTTGCTGCATAAACAAAACGCTTCACTCCGGCTTCTTTTGCAGCAAACAACATTTTTACAAATCCTCCAATATTTACATCTGTAGAAGTCATTGGATCTTCAATTGAACGAGGCACAGAACCAAGTGCAGCTTCATGGAATACATATTCCACATCTTCAACAGCCTTTTTGCAATCATTATAATTTCTTATATCTCCTTCTATTAATTGAAAATTTTCGTTTTCTAAAAAGGGGGCTATGTTACGTCGATGTCCGGTTGCAAAATTATCTAAACAAATAACTTTATTATTTTGTTTTAGTAATGTTTCACATAAGTTTGAGCCGATAAAACCGGCCCCTCCTGTAACTAATACTTTTTTATTCTCAATAATACTGTTATTCATTTCAAATTTGAATTAATATATATTTGTATCTTCTAATTTTCTGCAAAAATAACTATTTTAAAATAGTTGATAGCCCTTTTTATGTTTTTTTGTTCTTTTAAAAATTATAAAGACCTCTAGGTTTTCTAACCTAAAGGTCTAGTAATTTAATGTAAACAAAAATTAGATTATTAAAAAACTTCTTTCTACAAACTCCAATAAGTTAAATCATTAATTTTATCTCTATATATTCCTTTAATATCAACAAATATTGCACTTTCTGTTGCTATTGTTTTAAAATAGTCTTCGTCTAAATTGGCATATTCTTTATGATTAACTGCAACAATTACTGCATCGTAATCTTTCCCAATCTCGGCTTTTAAATCTATTCCATATTCATTTTTCACTTCATTGGCATTGGCATATGGGTCAACCACATCGATTTGATTTACGTGATATGATTCTAATTCTTTATAAACATCAATAACTTTTGAATTTCGAATATCGCTAACATTTTCTTTAAATGTAATACCCATAATAAGAATTTTTGCATCTTTAATATTTTTATCGGTAGCAAGAATTTTTTTTACGGTTTGTTTAGCAACATATCCACCCATAGAATCGTTTATAAATCGTCCTGCATTAATCATTTGGGCATGATAACCTAATTGTTTTGCTTTGTATGTTAAGTAGTATGGATCAACACCAATACAATGTCCGCCAACTAATCCGGGAAAGAATTTTAAGAAATTCCATTTCGTGCCTGCAGCTTCTAATACCTCGTATGTATTAATACCCATACGATTAAAAATAATAGACAGCTCGTTCATAAAAGCAATATTAATATCTCGCTGAGTATTTTCTATAATTTTCGATGCTTCGGCAACTTTAATCGAGCTGGCACGATGTACTCCGGCCTTTATAACAAGTTCGTAAACTTTAGCAATATTTTCGGCCGACTCGTCATCGCAACCCGAAGATACTTTCTTTATTGTAGTTAATGTATTTACCTTATCTCCCGGATTAATTCTTTCGGGTGAGAAACCCACTTTAAAATCATCAACAAATTTTAATCCCGATTCTTTTTCTAAAACAGGAATACAATCTTCTTCTGTAGCTCCGGGATAAACTGTTGATTCGTAAACAACATAATCGCCTTTCTTTAGAACTTTTCCAACTGTTTCCGAGGCTTTTAACACAGGGGTTAAATCGGGCTGATTATATGCATCAATAGGTGTTGGAACTGCTATAATAAAAAATTTTGCTTCGCGAAGCTCATCAATTGATGCCGTATATTTAATATCGCATCCTTCGAAATCATTAGCTTCTAATTCTCTACTCGGGTCGATATTATTTCTCATCATCTCAATTCTATCTTCACGAATATCGAATCCTATTACAGATGCTTTTTTTGCAAATTCGAGTGCTATGGGTAAACCAACATAACCCAGTCCGATAACAGCTAGCTTTGCTTCTTTATTAACAATTTTATTATACATTTTTTAATAAATTAATGTTTCAATTATTCAATGATACAATGTTTCAATTATACAATTATTCAATGTTTCAATTATTCAATTATACAATTATTCAATGTTTCAATTATTCAATTATACAATTATTCAATTATACAATTATACAATGATACAATTATTCAATTATACAATGATACAATTATTCAATTATTCAATTATTAGATGATGTTCAAAAAGTAAAGTTTCAAGTTGTTTATGTCATGTTGAGCTTGTCGAAACATCTCATTTTTAAACTGATAGATTAATTTCGTTGAGCTCGTTTCACTCGGTTCTCCAACTTCGTTCAGAATGACAATAATCTAAGCTTTTTGAACAGTCTCTATAATTAATATAATAGGAGAATAATTTAAAATAAATATTTTATTCAACAAATAATACTATTATTTCTAAAAATCTCACTAATTATAAAGCAGCAAAATTAATACTAATTACTTAAAGCCACAAATTATAAATCTACAAATATTATACATCTTTTGTTGAAACAAATACAGGCAATAAGAATATTAACAATACTACATTTTCTTACAAAATGGATGATAACGGATCAATTTAAAAAGTTGTGGAAATAAATTTATTAAAATTTTATATTTGCT
>CAZDCZ010000139.1:0-2768 GCA_964504155.1 uncultured Bacteroidales bacterium
TAAAATTTATCATATTTACAATCGCGGGATAAATTCAACAGATTTGTTTTTTGAAAATGACAATTACGAACATTTTCTTCGTTTGTATGATAAATATATTGACCCTGTGGCTGATACCTTTGCTTGGGTATTGTTAAAAAATCATTTTCATTTATTGGTAAAAATTAATTCCATTCCTAACCTTGAAGGTTTTGAAAGCCTTCAAGGTTTAAAAAACTTACCACCCGAAAAGCGAATTTACCAACAATTCTCTAATTTGTTTAATTCTTATACTAAAGCCATTAACAAACGACACAAGAGAACAGGTGCATTATTTGAAAGTAACTTTCACAGAAAACTTATCGATAATAAAAAATACTTTAAGAATATGATTGTTTATATTAATAATAATCCCGTGCATCATGGTTTTTGCGAACATGCGCTAGAGTATCCTTGGAGCAGCTATTTATCGACAATATCCTTTAAACCTACAAAGGCAAAAAGAAAGGAAGTTATTGGCTGGTTTAACAATGTAGCAAATTTCAAAACTACACATGATAAAAGTGTTAATTTTCATGAAATCGATGAATGGCTAAAAATATAACCAAATCTTCAAGGTTTTAAAAACCTTGAAGATTTAAAATTGTAACATGAATATTACAGGAACACATATAAACTATTATTTTATCTGCAAACGAAAACTATGGCTGTTTTCTAATGGGATACAAATGGAGCATACATCCGATATTGTTTATGAAGGCAAACTTATTCATGAAACATCCTATACACAACGTAGCGATAAATACCAAGAAGTACAAATCGGAAATATAAAAATTGATTATTACGATCCAAAAAATAAAATTATACACGAAGTAAAAAAATCGAATAAAATTGAAACAGCACATCATTGGCAATTAAAATATTACATGTATGTACTAGAACAATCAGGCATTAAAGGGATTAAAGGGATTTTAGAATATCCCAAACTCAGAAAAACAGAAGAAATTATATTAAGCAAACGTGACATCTCTGAAATAGAAAATATAAAAAATACTATTTTCAAAATTATTAACTCTGAAACAGCACCTGAAATAGAAAAAAAAACAAGGTGCAAGAACTGTTCGTATTACGATTTTTGTTATATCAACGAAGAATGAAAAAGACCTATTACTTATTCAACCCCGGACGTTTGTCAAGAAAAGACAATACCTTGAAATTTACACCTGTAAACGAAGATGGTGAAGAACAAAAACCTCGATACTTACCTGTTGAAAATATTGAACAGTTATATATATTCGGTTCGATAGATACAAATAGTGCTATGTATAATTTTTTAGGAAAAAACGAAATAACAGTTCATTTTTTCGATTATTACGAGAACTATACAGGTTCGTTTATGCCAAAAGACAAACTCCTTGCCGGAAAAATGATAGTTTCTCAGGTAAAATACTACACATCGAATAATAAAAGAATTACAATAGCTCAAAAATTTATAGAAGGAGCAAGCTATAACATGCTTAAAAATTTAAGATATTACGATAATCGCGGTAAAGATCTCGAACCTATTATTAATATTATTGAGAAATTTCAAACTAAAATAAAAAAGACCACAGAAATAAATGAGCTAATGGGTATAGAAGGTAATATACGTATGAATTATTACGATGCTTTTAACCTTATTATTAACAATCATGAGATGGGGAATCGTAGCCGACAACCACCTTTAAATATCGTGAATTCGTTAATCTCATTCGGAAATATGATGTGTTATTCCGAGTGTCTTAGATCGATAAACCAAACACAACTTAATCCAACAATCAGCTATTTACACGAACCGGGCGAACGACGTTATTCATTAGCTTTAGATATTGCCGAAATATTTAAACCAATAATTGTTGATCGAACTATATTTAAAGTATTAAATAAAAACGAATTACAAGAAAAAGACTTCGATAAAAAAATAAACAAGCTTCTTCTGAAAGATTCGGGGAAAAAGAAATTTATTACAGCTTTAGAAAACAGATTATCCGAAACTATTAAACACAGAACTCTAAAACGTAGCGTTAGCTATAAACATTTAATAAAATTAGAATGCTACAAATTACAAAAACACATACTGAATATTGAAGAATATAAACCCTTTAAAATGTGGTGGTAATTTTAATTTATAATTTCTTTATTTTTTACAAAATATACTTTGATGAAAATTACATTCCAAAATATAAAAAATATAATACTGCCAATAAATATTCAGATAAAATATAATTAAAAATTATAAACGATTAATCTAATTAAATTTAAAGAAATGTACATAATATTAGTTTACGATATAGGCGAAAAAAGAGTAGGTAAGATGTTGAAATTATGTCGAAAATACGTAAATTGGATTCAGAATTCGGTTTTCGAAGGAGAAATTTCCGAAGTGAAATTAAAAGAACTTAAAATTCGGGCAAATAGAATAATGCTAAAAGAACACGATAGTTTAATTATTTTTAAGACCAGACAAGAGAAATGGCTCGAAAAAGAAATTGTAGGCAAAGAAAAAAGTAGTCTCGATAAATTTTTATAAGTCGTCTATCGGCTATTTATCGATAAAAAGAATTAGTTATAATTTTCACTTCTACAACAAAAAGTTCTTTGACATTCTGAATTACAAGTAATTACAATCAGTTGTCGAACATAGGGTGTTTTTATATTATTAAACATCGACAACATTAAGTATAAAATTTTTATTACTTTTGTTTTTGTAAAGCTTAATTAATCGTATTTTTTTTAGCTTTTTTTACGGA
>CAZDCZ010000140.1:0-2740 GCA_964504155.1 uncultured Bacteroidales bacterium
ATTTTTTTATGCAATAATATATGTCTTTGTTTTTAGCAGTGCATTAATAAAATCAAATTTTGACGTTGCTCGCAGAGTAGTAACACCATCGTTGCCTATTAATCCGGGAATTGTTACTGTAAAAACAAAATTGAAGTCTAAAATTGGGAGGCTTATATTAGCCAATTCAATTACACTTACACCGGGAACTTTAACAATAGATATCAAAGATGATATATTGTATATACATTGGATTGATGTATTGAGTACAAACATTGATGAAGATACTCAACAAATAGTAAGTAGATTCGAAAAGTATTTGGAGGTTATTTATGGTTAGTATATTATTGTATATTTCATTGGGTTTTATGCTTTTGGGTATAAGTCTTTCAATGATAAGATTTATTAAAGGTCCTTTATCTGTCGATAGAGTTATTTCTTTTGACGTAATGACAGTTGGCTCTCTTGGTTTAATTGCATTAATTGCATTTTTTACAAATAGAATCATTTATATTGACGTAGCTCTTGTTTATGGACTTTTAAGTTTTATTGGAGTATTAATTGTTGCACGTTATTTAGAAAGGGGGCTATAACTATGGACGGAACATTACAAATAATCGGAGCAATACTTACATTAATAGGTTCAATATTTTTGTTTTTAGGCTCATTGGGACTTGTCAGAATGCCCGATAGTTATAATAGAATACAAGCAGGTACCAAAGCTTCTACTTTAGGTACTATTCTTACATTACTTGGAATTGCTTTTATAAATCCTGATTGGACAGGTAAACTTATTTTATTAATTTTATTTGTTTTACTTACTAATCCTATTTCATCTAATGTATTAGCACGAGCTGCTCATTATATTAACATTCCGCTTTATAAAAAAACAGTTATTGACAAATTAAAAAAAGAAGAGACTATTAAAGTGAATGTTTCGGAAGATAAAATAAATACTAATTCAGATAAAAAGGAAGATAAACAATGATTTTAAATATTATAGCTATTTTTCTTTGCTTAGCAATTTTAGTAATGGCAGTCATTGCTGTTATTCACAAAAAATTGATTATTGCAATTATTGCATCAGGAGTTGTTAGCCTGTTTGCCTCAATAATATTTTTGTTGCTTGCAGCTCCTGATGTTGCAATGACAGAGGCTGCAATCGGTAGTGGATTAACTACAATTATATTTTTCTATGTTTTAAATAAAATTAGAAAGGAAAGCAATGGTTAGAAAATTTTTAATATTTATATTGCTTGCTGCATTTTCAGTAATATTTATCAACCTTTATCAAAATTTTAAAGGACAAGATAAATTAAATGATTTATCAACTTATTATGCTGAAAACGAACCACAAGAATTAGGAGCACAAAATCTTGTTACATCAATTGTTGTTACTTATCGTGGTTTTGATACTCTTGGGGAGGTAACTATTTTATTTCTTGCAGCTTCAGCAATTGGATTTTTCTTAAAAATTAAAGAATCTGATAAAAATAAAAAAAGAGAATTAAGAAAAACAAGTGAAATACTAGAAACTGCATCTAAAATTTTAGTGCCGTTAATCTTCTTATTAGGAGTTTATGTATTTGCCAACGGACATCTTACTCCCGGAGGAGGTTTCCAGGGAGGTGCAATAATGGCATCGGGCATGGTTCTTATGTTATTGGCTAATCCCGAAAAAGATGTTAAACATTCATTGTTTTCCGGCATAGAATCAATTTCCGGCTTTACTTATGTAATTCTCGGACTTCTCGGAATTTATTTTGCTTACGGTTTCCTCGATAATAGAGTGTTGCCTCTTGGTCAGTTTGGTAATATTTTTAGTGCAGGCTTAATACCGGTTATCTATACTTTTATAGGATTAAAAGTTGGTTCGGAATTAACAAATATTGTTGGAAATCTTAAAGAAACACAAAAAGAAACTGAATAAATTAATTGTTTATGGAATATATTAGTTTAATAACCGGCTTTATAATGCTCGTGATTGGGCTTTGGGGCATCTTGTCGCAAAAAAACATCATAAAAATAATAATTGGTTTTACAATTTTTGATACAGCCATAAATATAATTATTATTAGTATAGGTTATATTAGTGGCAAAACAGCACCAATACTCAACAAAGCAGTTCCTGTTAAAGATGCAGTTACAAAAATTGTTGACCCAATACCTCAAGCTCTTGTTTTAACTTCAATTGTTATTAGCCTTGGAGTTACAGCCTTAATGCTTGCTTACGCATTAAAACTTCATAAATATAAAAACACATTAGAAATTAATAAGTTTAAAGATTTAAAATGGTAGCACCTATTTATATTATTGCGATTTCTCTTGGCATAGCTTTTTTGATTGGTATTTTTAGAAAAAGCAACAAGAATATTAGCGGAATACTTATGCTTTCGGCTCTTGCCTGCATGACATTTATTTCTGCTCAGTGGTTTATCTCTTTTATGACTTCAACTCAAAGTCCCGAATATATTTATACTGCAGGATTTAAACCACCGTTTTCTATTAATTTATTAATGGGCTTAAATGAATCGTTTTTCACATTAATAATAAATCTATCTGCATTTTTAGGAGCTATTTATCTTTATAATAATCTCAAGAAACAAGGCACCAATGCAATGTCTGTATTCTTAGGTTTTGCTATGGCATTGAATGTTATGGTAATGACACGAGACATATTTAACTTATATGTTTTTCTTGAAATTGTTAGTGTAGCAACTGCAGGGCTTATTATTCTCGATAAAGGTTTAAAATCTACATC
>CAZDCZ010000141.1:0-2580 GCA_964504155.1 uncultured Bacteroidales bacterium
TCATAATAATTAATTGATAGTATCATTTGATAGTATCAAAGATATGATTTTATATAAAACTTTTCAAATTATTGGAGAAATTTCAAGTTTGGCACACTAATGTTCGTTAAGATACATGGTTTACAAAAGTTAAAGATTAGACTTTACACTAAATTGCTAACCTTGTCGATTGTTGTAAATAGCAAATTTAAAATCATCAATTTTTCGCAATTGTTTTTCGCCAGTTTTTCGCAAAGGTAAATCGCCACTTTTTAATGTTTGTTTCCTGGTGTAAAATTCTTTGTAGAATGTAACGAAACAAAGAATTTTACTAATTGCGTTTTCATCATCATCATTTTTATTAAAAATATAAACAATTGTTGTTATAACACCCACTCGCGCGGACTTGTAGTCCGGGCAACAAGCAAAATAGGAAAGGTTAGAAAAGAGTAAAAATGACAAAAAAATGAAAAGGCACGGATAACATATCCGCGCCAGCTAGGTTTGATATTAATAATTTTTATTTTATTGAATCATCGTGTAATTATGTTGAAATATATTTATTTAATGAAGACAAAATTATTCGCAAAACCTATCGAAGTGCTTTAAAACGAGCTTTAGATTTTTTTGACAATACTCCTGAAATCGTTCAATGCCATAGGGCCTTTATTGTAAATACGAATAAAATAATTAGTGCTAAAGGTAATTCTCAGGGATTACGATTAAGTCTTCAAAATTGTGATATTGAAGTTCCTGTTTCCCGAAATTATGTTGATTTGGTTCGTAACAGCAATTAATAATCAACAAATTCTGTAATACAAATTAAAATTCTTTCAGTTTCCAAATTGAATCAAAGCTGTTAATTTATCTTGTAATTAATCACTCGTACTTGTATTTCATCACACAATCTATCCATACATCACAAAAGCTTGCTGTCTGTCCCAAAACTTTTGCCGGTAGCGGATTTCGTCTTACACTTGCAATGTCAAACAAACACATGTTTGATTTAAAAAATAAAAAAGATGAAAAAGTTATGGATTATTTTATTAGCAGTTGCTTTAATTATTACCGGAGCAATTCTATATTTTAATGGAAACTCAAATATCTTAAGTGCCGGTGAATTTGCTTATGGATATTTCGCAGCAGGCGATTTTGCTTTAGGTGTATTCGCTGCAGGTAAATTTTCAGCAGGTATTTTCTCTATTGGCATTTTCTCTATTGGTATTTTCTCAGTGAGTATTTTTAATGTTGCCATTTATTCTGTTGGTATTTTTGTAATAGCATATAAAAAAAGACTTCCTAAATTAATGGTTAGCGATTCGGAAGAAAAAGAAGATCAATAATAAAACATTAACCGCAAAGACGCTAAGACACGAAGAATACTCTTTAAATTAAAACAATTTTGCGCCTTAGCGGCAAATTAAAAATCAATTTGTAATGAGGTATCTATACACTATATTATTCGCATTATTTATATCAATCTTTAGCTATGGAAATATAATAACCATAACGGGAAAAGTATCAAATAACGAACAGCAAGCTCTTCAATATGTAAGTATTGGAATAATAAATAAAACGATAGGAACCATTTCGGACAAAAACGGAAACTTTACACTTAATATAAGAGAAAATCAGTTTGATATCAATGACTCCCTGAAATTTTCAATGATAGGTTATTATTCAAAATCATTTTTAATAAATGAAATTCTTGATATACAAACATTAATAGTTATCCTGCCTGAAAAAATTGAAACAATATCCGAAGCGGTTATCACATCCAAAAGATTAAAAGTAAAAGAAAAAGGTACCAAACATTACCTGCTTCCATTAGGTGTCCGGTTAGCAATATCTGAATTTCCTGATCAGAACCTGGGGTCGGAAATAGGCAGAAGTTTTAATATTAATCATAAAAATACAATTCTCGAAAATCTTAAATTTTACATTTATGTAAATAATTATGATACAGTAACTTTTCGAGTTAATATTTATTCCATTAAAAATCGTAAACCACATAAAAATCTATTATCGCAAAACATTTACACTGAAATATGCGGTAAAAAAACGGACTGGATAACAATCGATTTAAAACCTTACAAATATATATGTTGATGATAATATTATTGTAGCACTTGAATGGGTTGCTAAATCGAAAAAAGGCAATACCCTTGTTTTCCCGTTGGCAAGCCCTTCTGTTGCCACACATTACTATAAATATGGCAGCCAGAATAAATGGAAACGTTTCGCTGCTATGTCATCGCTTATGGAACTTCGTTTAAAATACTAAATGTATATAAATGAGGAACGTGAGATTTAAAACACAAGATTATTGTATATATTAACCGAAAACTTACCACCTAAATAAGTTTAATCGATCTTTGTTTTTTTTTAAACAGAGATAAAAAATGATAACAATGGTAGATAAAAATTCGATATTGATAATGTATTATCGAGATGGAAAAAGTAAAAGCTTCATTTCACAAAAATTAAAAATAAGTCGTAGTGTAGTTCGTAAATACATCAATGAACACGAAAAGACAATTAGTAATTCTAAAATAAAAGTTCATTTAGAAGAAGGACTGTCAAGTAAGCCGTGTTATAATG
>CAZDCZ010000142.1:0-2514 GCA_964504155.1 uncultured Bacteroidales bacterium
ATATAGTATAAAATCAATGTATAATTAGTAAATATATTTAGAGTGAAAAATAATTAGTGTTTTCATTAGGTTTATAAAATAAACTACTTTATATTTGCAAGGTGTTAATAAATTAAATTATATTGTTATGGAAAATGAAAATAATTTAAGTCCCGAAAAAAGCTTAGAAATTATAAACGAGATGATTTCTAATACTAGGGCAAGTTTTAAAGATGCAAGTTTTTATTTCTTATTGTGGGGATGGATAATATTTGCCGGAGGCTTAGGTCATTATCTGTTATTTAAATTTTCTGATTGTCAGTATCCGTATATTTCATGGTCTGTTGTACTAATCGGAATAATTGTTTCTGCTGTAGTTGGTGTAATTCAAGGAAAAAGGAAAAAAGTGATAAGTCATTTCGCGAGAATACATATTTATGTGTGGTATGCTTTTCTTGCATGTTATTTTGTGCTAATATTTTTTATGAAGAGTATTAATTATCAGATAACACCATTAATTTTCTTATTTGCAGCTAATGCTACATTTATTTCAGGAATAGTTTTAAAATATAAACCTATAATTTTAGGTGGTATATTTATTTTTGTTTCATCTATAGTAATATTTAATTTGTCGTACGAAATGCAACTGCTAGCTATTCCTATTACTATGTTTATTGGTTATTTAATACCTGGGTATTATTTAAAATACAAAGCAAATAGTTAATAAAATTAAAAAAAAAACAGAATGAAAAATTTGAAATTAATTATTTTTCTTAAGCTAACTTTATCGCTAAGCTTATTAAATGCACAACATACAACTATTATTGATGGTTCATTATTTTATGGTTTAAATGATAGTTCTATTGAATGTGAAGTAATTCCGTGTATAGATGAATATAACTCATTTGTTGGTATTTGGGAAGGTCCTTTTCAGGGATACGATAAGGAAACAAAAAAAATGAGACCATATAATAATGTAATTATTTATGATTCTATTTGCTATAGAAATATTGAAAACAACGATATTTTTATTGTTGGAAAAAGAACTGATACCTATCCTGCTTTTGAAAATCAACCACAAAAAATAGTTTGTGGAATTATTATTACAGGAATGAAAGGCGGAGATAAGAATAAACCATTTTTAAAAACTATTGATAATGAAAATGGAGTAATTGTTTACCAAAAGATTTTTACAGAGACTATTACTGAAATGTCAATTTGGAGATATGTATATCCGGCCTGCGAAAATCAACCGCAAATGACATTTACAATTACAGATTTTAGAGAGCTATTGTCGAGTCTGGTTAATAAACGATTTGTTTATATTAGTATGATTGTTGGAGCAGACGAAAAACCTTATTGGAAAGGCATTATTACAAAAGGATATCATACAAAAATCGAATAGTTTTTATAAACAAAACCTATAAGTAATGCCGATTTTATTGAAAAAATAAAGCAAACACAAGTATGAAAGTTAATTTCAAAGAAATTGAACAATCCATATAGCAAACTATAAAAAAATGTTAAAAAAATTAGATCCATTATTACATTCGCAACTTAGATTGTCTATAATATCATTGTTGGTTAATCTAGAAAGTGCAGAGTTTGTTTTTTTACGAGAAAAAACAAAAGCAAGTTCGGGCAATTTAAGTGTGCAGCTCAACAAATTAGAAGAGGCGGGTTATATATCTATAGAGAAATTCTTTAAAGGGAAAAAACCAATTACCAGTTGTAGCATTACTAAAAAAGGAATTGCTGCATTCGAAAAATATGTAAATTCTTTAAAAGGTTATTTGCATCTCGACGATTAAAGGTTTATTATTTTTTATAAACGAATTTTTAAAAAGTTAAAATTATGAAAATTAAATATGTAATTCTAATAATATTTATTTTTGTTTCTAATATTGCAAATGCTCAAACAGATGATGGTTTCGAAAAGAGAGCTTCATATTTTTCTTATGGCTTTAATTTAAATCAATACCAAGACGATTTTGGACTTGGTTTGAATATTACGAGTTCGTATTTTTGGCATAATCGTATGGCTGTTCGTTTAAAAGCTAACTATCAATGGTTAGAACATATTCCGATTTCAGGAACAGAATATACCTGGACCGGATATGAAAATGTTCAACTAGGATTGATAGGAGTCGGTGGTTTTATAGCGAATTCAATTCGTTTATATGGCGAAGGAGGAATTATGGGTATATTTCCAAACTCTGCGTTTTCCGATAAAAATTTTGTTTTTGGTGGTTACGGATTGTTCGGATTCGAATTTTATATGTCGGGAAAAGATATAAGAGTACCATCATATTATATCGAGATAGGAAGCATGGGGTCGGCAATTGCTGATAAGCTGCCTGCAAAACCAATTTACTCGAATGGTTTAACTATTTCTGTAGGAATTAGATTTTAGTTTATTAACTCAGGTTATTACTAATTCCGAAAAATCAATTATGGGATATTTATTATTTTCTAATTTTGGAACTTCTATTAATGGAACTCGAGGAAAATGTTTCCTGAGAAATTTACCTATTA